>DQVJ01000001.1 GCA_015661795.1 Sulfurovum sp. | reverse complement strand
TATGCCAAAGGTATTATGTGTAGGTGCAGAAGGCGGTTGGATAGACTATGAAGTGGACTTACTGTGTCAACATGGTTGTACCTCTGTGAGTTTAGGGCAAAGAATCCTACGAACAGAAACGGTGGTAAATGTGTTGCTTGGGCATTGGTCATAGGTATGTGAATCAAAACAGACCTAGAAAAAAAGAGGCTAGAATATGTAGGTCTATATTCTGCAAATGAAACCTCATATCATATAGAGCATCGTCTAATTTTGAACCTTCTCCATCATAGTTTTCCAATCTCTATCAAACTTAGAAAATATATAATCTTCACCATGAGGTACGGTACATCCTGTACAGTCTTGGTGTACTTGATCTTCTCCACGTATAGAGCGTTTTCCACGTTTAGAGTTGATAGAACAAACAGAGTGAAATTCTAGGTCATCTTGCATGACGGGTGACTGGTAAAACCTAAAGTGTGGACATCCACACATGTAGCAGTTGAGTTCGTACATATCATGACATTTGGTATTTGTAGCGTAAAGTTCACAAAAATCGGGCTCTTTTTCTACCATGTTTTCAAATATAAAGTACTGGACAACATCCCATTCATCCAGGCCTTCCAGTTTTTTCATAATCGCTGCATGCTTTTTAGCATGTGCTTCATACCACTCATTATATGTCATTTTAATTCCTTGTAAAACTTTTAGAGGTTATGGTTAACCAAATTACGAGTATCCCACTCATTGTAGGTAGTGTAGCATACAAACCTTTTTCTAGTTTTGCTTTTACTCTTGTCGGTTGAGAATTTTGTAAAAGAGGGGTGAAATACTCATGCTTATAAAGCTATTCAGAGTATTTGTAATATATTAGGTACCTTTTTTGTCTAAATCATTTGAACGGGCATTGTAGAAAAACAAAGAAAGGAGCACTAACCCCCTCTTTACCAACTCTTGGATAAAATATTATCAATATATTTTACTAGGAAACCCTACAATGACACAAGCACTACTTATAGAAATAGGTCTGGAAGAACTCCCAGCGATACCACTACTTAAAATCGTAAAAAGCATAGAAAAATCTTGGTCTGATTTACTTGAAAGCTACAAGCTTACCTGTGACTTTGAGTTTGTCTATACCCCTAGAAGACTTGTACTCATGCATGAAGCTATGCCAGCAAGCCAAGAAGACGCTACAGTTGAGTTTTTTGGTCCTCCTTTGGTGGCTGCAGTTAAAGACGGTAAGCCTACTAAAGCAGCAGAAGGTTTCGCACGTAAATGTGGTGTGGGTTTTGATGCGCTTGGGCGTGCTGAGAAAAATGGCAAAGAAGTACTCTACTTTAAAAAAGAAGAAAAAGGCGTACAAACGGCTTCTCTTTTACAAGAGATGTTAGAGAAATGGATAGCGTCTATGTCTTTTGGAAAGATGATGCGATGGGGGTCAAGAAGCGATGAGTTCATACGTCCTATCAGATGGCTTCAAGTACGAATGGATGAGAGTTGCGTACCTGTAGAGCTTTATGGTGTAGTCTCAGGAACTAAAACGTATATGCATCGTATGGTGAGTTATGATGCGATTAATGTACCAGACATGGCTGGGTATAAAATGATGCTTGCAGAAGGAGCAGTGATGCTTCAGCCTAAAGACAGAGAAGGTCTGATACTCGCACAGTTTGATGCACTGGAATCAGAGCATAATATTATCATAGAACGTGACAAATCTTTACTTGCTGAGGTTGTGGCTATCACTGAAAACCCAAAAGCATTGGTAGGTACGTTTGATGAGCTGTTTTTGGAGCTGCCACCTGAAGTCATTATCACTTCTATGAAAGAGCATCAGCGTTACTTCCCTGTATTTGAGGGTGGTAAAATAGCCAACAAGTTTGTAGTGGTCTCAAATGCCTACACAAATGACTACTCTAAAGTTGTAGCAGGTAATGAACGTGTACTTAAGCCTCGCCTGGCAGATGGACTTTTTTTCTACAAAAATGACTTGAAAAATGGACTTTCCACAAATGGACTTGAAAAAGTACAGTTCATCGATGGTCTAGGCACACTTGCAGATAAGATATCAAGAGAGAAGAATATAGCAGTAAGGTTGTTAGGTCTCTATATGGAAAAAGTAGAGGCAGAGACAAATAAGAGTAATGCAGAACTAGAAAAACTTATGGATAGAGCTGTCAATTTGGCTAAGGCAGACCTGATGTCTGAGATGGTGTATGAATTTACCGAACTTCAAGGACTGATGGGTTATTACTATGCCAAGGCATTAGGTGAAGATGTACTTGTCTATAATGCTATTAAAGAGCAATATATGCCAGTAGGTGAAGGTGCAGAGTTACCTACATCTATCTTCTCGTCGATAGTCGCAATGTCTGCCAAACTTGACACACTTTTAGGACTTTTCTCTGTGGGTCGTATACCAACAGGAAGTAAAGACCCATTTGCACTGAGACGTGCAGTAAACGGTATTGTACGTATAGTTACAGAATATGACTTGGCATTTAACATAGATGACATCATTACCCTTCTTAAAGGCGGCTATGATGATTTTGACATCAACATTCTTACTGATTTCATCATTGAACGTATCAATAAATCCCTGGATGCCAACCCATCGGTCATCGCCGCAGTACTAGCAAGTGGAGAAAGAGATATCAATGAGATTGCCAAAAAAGTATCTGCGTTAAACGATATCGTAAGTTCAGAAACCTTTAAAGAACAGTTCTCAACTTTTAAACGTGTAGCCAACATCTCTAAAGATGTAGATTTAGAATCAGATTTAAGCATAGACACCTCACTCTTCAAAGAAGATGCAGAAGTAACACTTTACAATACGTATGAAAAAGTTATCAATCAAGACTATGCAGATTATAAAGCACAACTTGAAGCGCTCTTTGGTCTTAAACGTGAACTTGATGCTTATTTTGATGATGTAATGGTAAATGCAGAAGATAAGGCATTACAAAAAAATAGACTCAATACGATTGGATCTGTGTATAAGACATTTAAAGGTATTGCAGATATTAAAGAGATTACGGTTTAGGTATTATGCCTAAAACTTATGATACCATCATCATTGGAGCAGGGATAGCAGGGGCTACTATTGCCTACACCCTTACAAAAAAAAATCAAAAAGTACTAGTCGTAGACAAAAATGGTATCGCTTCTGGTGGGTCTGGTGCGGCAGGGGCTTTTGTCTCTCCAAAGATAGGCAAAGGCTCACCTCTACAAACACTGACCAATGAAGCTTTTTCTTATGCCAAAGACTTTTACCTTGCTTCTTGTCCCGAGTACTTTCATCAAACAGGGGTGGTACGTATACCCAAAGATGAGGTGGATGCAAAAAAGTTTTCTGAGTATGAAAAATTTAATGATCCTGAGTATGAAAAATATACAAAAGAAAAATTACATTCACTGGGCATAGAAGTAGATTTTGATAGTTTCTATTTCCCTGATGCGGGAGATTGTGATGCTGTGGGTGTGTGTCACTTTTTACTACAAGAGATAGAAGT
>DQVJ01000095.1 GCA_015661795.1 Sulfurovum sp. | reverse complement strand
TATTATTGCATCTATCATTCAAAAAGAGAGTAATAATATAGATGAGATGCCGCTTATTTCTTCTGTAATTTATAATCGTCTTGAAAAAGGAATGAGACTACAGATGGATGGTACTTTAAATTATGGAAAGCACTCTCATACTATTGTAACTTCTGAACGTATAAAAACAGACACTAGTTTGTACAATACCTATAAACATAAAGGTTTACCTCCTGCGCCATTATCTTCAGTAAGTGTAGATGCTTTAAAAGCTGCCTGTAACCCTGAGACAAGTAAGTACCTCTTTTTTATGTTAACAAAAGATGGAACACATGTCTTTGCGGATAATTATGATGAGCATCTTGAAAATGTTCGTGCATTTAAAAACAGACCTAAAGATGAAAATATTACCAATAATATAGATACTAATAAAACTAGTATAGAGAATAATACAACTTCTGATAGTAATACAACTTCTGACAACAATGCAACTTTTGATAACAATATAACTTCTGATAACAATATCAGTATATCTTACAAGAGAAGCGTACGAAAATCTTCTAAATCAAACAAAAGTAAAGACTCTGCCTTGGAATGAGCTTTCATACCTAGCAACTCTTTAGAAAATCCAGACTTAGAAAATAATGCATACACATCTACTTTTATGCCTGATTCATCTGCTTTTTGTTTAAGCTTGGTGAGTTCATTTTTACAAACAGTACGGTCTTTATATTTACATTCTGCTAAGATAATATGTTTCTCTTTTGTCACGGCTAAGATGTCAAACTCTGAGTAACCATTCCAATAACTACCATGACTTAGTATGGGGCTTTTATCTTTGTAATACTGAATAAGCAAGTCATTACATAGTTGCTCATAGACTAAGGAACGTAGGCGTTCATAGTGTTTTGAAAAGTTTTCTAAAAACTTTTTTCCATCGCCTAAAAGTAAATCTTTTTCAAAGTATGCTACAAAACCAAACCAAAAACGTAAAAAAGGTTGTTTAAAACGTAATTTGTCTTGTATACGATAAGCCCTTTGTTCTCTCGGACGTTTATTTTTGGGGTGTACTTTTAAAGGAGTTTCTCGTGAATATTCTATTGCTAAGACATCTAATGAAATAAGTTCTTTTAACACTTTCTTTCCTATATGTTCAGAAAGTTTAGCTTTGCGTAGAGCCGAATAAAGTTTACCGTCACCGCGTGCAACTGCTATAAGTAACTCTCGGTAAGGTGTTTCAAGTAAGTAAGATGGAGAAATTATGGCATAAAATGTACTAAAGTTTTGTACGAAGTTAGACTCTACCATAGAAATAATATCGCCATTATAATCGAGTGTCACATCTTTCTCTATGCCACCCATGATAGAAAAATATTCTACTAACTCTTCGAGTTCTAGGTAAGGAAAGTGTGTATGAAAATGTTGAAATGCTATTTTAATGTTTTCCCTTTATCGTATAGTATTTAAATAATCATAACATTAATACGCAAAACTTATGCCAAATTGTGCTATGATTAATAATTAATCAATAAATTACATTGTAAAGAATATTTATGGAAACATTTTTCAGCACATCAGAAAAAATAAAGCATATCATAAAGAATTTTAACCTTACTAAAACATTGTATGTTTCTTCCATTATCATTGGAGATGCACATACGGGGAAAAAGTCTTTGGCACGTAGTCTTTTTCCAGATGCGCCTTTGGTCTCTGGAACAAATCAAAAAGAAGTTGAGTTAGCTTTAAAAAGTTATGATGAACTTATTATTACAGATTTTGAAAAGCTGGTAAACCAAAGTATTCTTGATTTTACAAACAAACGTATTATCGCTACAGCTAACTACATAGGAAATGCTAATATTATAGACGATACTTTTGCTTTTATCTATACGATGCCATCATTAGAGGAGAGACCAGAGGATGTACAATATCTAAAAGAAATATACATCAATGAAGCAAGTAAAACGCTCATGTTAGAGACAGATATACTTAGCATGGAAAATATCACATTAAGTCTTGAAAAAAATACAAAAAGTCTTAAGAAATCTATATATACTCATATCATGAAACAGTCTATACAAGCTTCTGATATAGAAGATATACTTTTCAATTACCTACTAAAACACTTAGATGGAAATGATGTGTATAAAAAGTATCTTAGTCTATATGAGCGTCCACTTATAGAAGCAGGACTTCAAAAATATGGTTCACAATTACAACTTTCTTCTGTCTTAGGTATAAATAGAAATACCTTACGAAAAAAAATACATGAACATCATATTGATTAGAAAAATTTATGAATTTTAATTTCGAATCTTTTGTAGAATGGGACAATAGTCCTTTTATACTCTTTAGCAACCAAGGTAAAATCCTTTATCTAAATAATGCAGCAGAAATTCTTTTTGGTTATGTGTCACAAAAAGAACTCTATCATATAGCAGTTTCTTATGCTCCTCAAGATTTTGGCTATAAAACTACTACTATTTCTTTATCTTATGACTCTTTTGAGTTTTACGCTTTAAGTGTGGGTTATGAAAATGAAGAAGAAATTTCTT
>DQVJ01000084.1 GCA_015661795.1 Sulfurovum sp. | reverse complement strand
ATTTGCTCGCTTAACTCAGTTGGTAGAGTGCCACTATGACATGGTGGAAGTCACAGGTTCAAGTCCTGTAGCGAGCACCATATAGTACATTTCCTATATACCTGACCAATTCACCTCATACTTGATGTTATTCAAACAAACTTGATACTGTTTAGATATAATAATTATGTCGCTATATAGATTGGAGCATCATCGATGAAAATTGCTATTGTCGGAACAGGATATGTTGGTTTGTCTAATGGTATGCTTTTGGCACAGCATAATGAGGTAGTAGCTCTCGATATCATCCCTGAAAAAGTAGCAATGTTAAACAAGAAGGTCTCTCCTGTAAAAGATAAAGAGATCAACGCATTTTTACAAGATAAATCATTAAATTTTAAAGCAACACTGGATAAACATGAAGCCTATACAGATGCAGACTTTATCATTATTGCAACCCCTACAGATTATGATCCTGAAACAAACTATTTTAATACCACCCTTGTAGAGTCAGTGGTCAAAGATGTGCTAGCTATTAACCCTTTGGCAACTATGGTCATAAAATCAACGGTTCCTGTAGGCTATACTAAAGCAATTAATGAAAAGTTTCATACTGCAAATATCATTTTTTCTCCAGAGTTTTTAAGAGAAGGTTCTGCCTTATATGATAATCTGTACCCCAGTAGAATTATCGTTGGGGAGAAGTCTAAAAGAGGAGAGACCTTTGCAAATCTTTTAGCACAAGGTGCAAGAAAAGAAAACATTGAGATCTTGTTGACAGACAGTACAGAAGCGGAAGCCGTGAAACTCTTTTCAAATACCTATTTGGCGATGAGAGTCGCTTTTTTTAATGAACTGGATTCCTATGCAGAGGCCAAAGGCTTGGACAGCAAACAGATCATAGAAGGGGTAGGGCTAGACCCCCGAATAGGTACCCACTACAACAATCCATCCTTTGGCTATGGTGGGTATTGTCTTCCAAAAGATACAAAACAACTCTTAGCAAACTACAAAGATGTCCCCTCCAATATGATAGAAGCAATCGTCAATGCAAATGCTACAAGGAAAGATTTTGTCGTAGAGAGTATTTTGTCTACAAATCCTTCTGTTGTCGGTATCTACAGGTTAACCATGAAAAGCGGATCAGACAACTTCCGGTCCTCAGCTATACAAGGCATTATGAAACGTATCAAAGCAAAAGGTGTTGAGGTGGTGGTGTATGAACCTGCGATGCAAGAGGAATCTTTTTTTAACTCGAAGGTTATTCGAGACTTGAAAGCATTTAAAGAAATTTCAGATGTCATTGTTGCCAATAGGTGGACAAAGGAATTAGACGATATAAAAGAAAAAGTCTATTCTCGTGATCTGTTTGGGAAAGACAGTTAGAAGCCTATGATACAAAAAATGAAACAGCTGAAAAAGCATCAAGGGTTTATGAAGTATTTTAAAAATACTTCATGGCTTTTTGCTGAAAAGATACTGCGTATGATCGTGGGGCTTTTTGTAGGTATTTGGGTGGCCCGTTACCTTGGCCCTGAACAGTTTGGACTTCTTTCGTATGCTCAGAGTTTTGTTGGACTATTTACCGCTATTGCAACCTTGGGACTTGATGGTATAGTGGTAAGGGAACTTGTGAAAGATGAAAGTAGAAGTAATGAGCTTATCGGTACTGCCTTTTGGCTGAAGTTGATGGGTGCATTTTCTGTCTTGGTCTTTTTGGCCATTGCTGTAAATTTTACTTCCAATGATACTCAAGCCAATACACTGGTTTTCATCATCGCTTCTGCTACGATATTTCAAAGTTTTAATGTGGTTGATTTTTATTTTCAGAGTAAAGTCATGAGTAAGTATGTAGTCTATGCCAACATCATTTCACTCTTTATAAGCAGCATAGTAAAGATAGTACTTATACTGAATCAAGCGCCGCTTATTGCTTTTGCCTGGGTTGTGTTGTTTGATAGTTTTGTTTTGGCTATGGGGTATCTATATTTTTATATGAAAAATAATTCAACATTTAGCATTAAAAATTTAACATTCAAAAGAGAGACAGCTGTTTCTCTTTTGAGAGATAGTTGGCCACTTATTTTAAGTGCACTAATTGTTTCAATATATATGAGAATTGATCAAGTAATGATAAAGGAAATGTTAAATACTCAAGAAGTGGGTTATTATTCTGCAGCAGTTAGACTTAGTGAATCTTGGTTCGCTATAGGTGTAATAGTTTGTAATTCTTTGTTCCCTGCAATTATAAATTCTAAAAAAGAAACTGAAGAATTTTATTATAAAAGAATTCAAAATTTATTCTTATTTTTAATAATTATTGCTTATATCTTATCAATCTTTGTTTATTTCTTATCAAATTTAATAATATTATTTCTTTATGGAAAAGAATATATTAATGCTAGTGCAGTTTTATCTATTCATATGTTTTCTGCTATTTTTGTTTATTTAGGTGTTTCTAGTGGAAGATGGTTAATAATAGAAAATAAGAGTATATTAAATCTATATAGAACTTCTTTTGGACTAGTAGTTAATATAATATTAAATTATTTTTTAATAAAAAAGTATGGAATTGTAGGTGCGGCTTATGCTTCGCTCTTAGCATATATTGTGGCATATTATATGGTCGATATTTTATTTCCAAGTACGAGAAAGATAT
>DQVJ01000249.1 GCA_015661795.1 Sulfurovum sp. | reverse complement strand
ATATTAAAAGGAATAAAATGAAAAATATAACTAAAATAGCATTGGGTTCACTGATTGGCTTAACGTTATTGACAATAAGCACTGATGCAGCTAGTATTAATAAAGGTCAAAAGATTTTTAGTAAAAAACTTAAAGGGGCCTGTGGTTTTACTGGTGCCAAGTTTGCAGCAAGTTTTAAACAAAAAGAGTGGGAAGAGATTTTTAAAGCTGGTAAAATGGAAGAAGAAGCAAGAAAACTATGTCCAAATATCCAAGTATGGGAAAAGAAATGGGAAGTAAATTTATTTGAGTTTGTTTATGAATATGGGGCAGATTCTGGGAATGAGCCTGCTTGTTAACATGCCAATAGCATATTACTGAGAAGAATTTTTCTCAGTATTACATGCTACTTCCACATTTTCCTGCTTCACATTTCATAGCTTCACTCTTTTTTGTATTGTCACTAGAACATTTAGTGCTGAGTCTACCAGTTTTATTTTCACGTACACAATCATACAGACTTTTTGTAGTAGTTGCTTTTAGAACACAGTCCCGTCTACTATCCTCTTTTTGTAGTTGATTGAGAATATTCATTTTCTTTTTTACCAATACAGCTGATCCATCAACCATGGAAGCACCACATTTCCCTGGCCCACACTTCATACCACCTTCTGTTAGTGATTTTGTTTTCTCTTTCTCATTACAGCCTGTGAGTAGTGTTAGCACTATCAATGCAGTTGTTAGTATTGTTATTTTCATTTTCTTTCCTTCATTAATGTTTTAAGTTGATGTTTTTCATAGAGCTCAAAGAATATAGGTATGAGTACCAAACTAAGTATAGCAGAAGTAACCACACCTCCTATCATAGGTGCAGCGATACGTTGCATGACCTCTGAACCTACACCATGTGTATACATGATAGGAAGGAGACCCGCCAAGATAGCAAATACTGTCATGAGTTTGGGACGTACCCTTTGTACTGCTCCTACATAGATAGCATCATTGAGGTGCTCAATATTAAAGTTATCTCCTTCTTTTCTTCGAGCATCATCTACTGATTCTTGTAGGTAGACTATCATTACTATGGCAGTTTCAGCGGCAACTCCTAGTAAAGCAAGAAAACCAACAATAACAGCAATACTCATGTTAAAGTCTAGTATATCTATATAAATTAACCCACCAAGCAGTGCAAAAGGTAATGTAAAGAAGACAATGAGTGTGGGTATAGCCAGTTTAAGTGCAAAATATATGAGTAGTAAAATGACAAGCAATACTGTAGGTACTATCCATATAATCTTTTGCATAGCAGATTCAAGATATTCAGACTGTCCTGCCCATTCAATATAATAACCAGCAGGGAGTTTTAGATCTTCTAGTACCTTCATTGCCTCTTCTTTATACTTTGTTGCAGATATACCCATTTGTGGAGTGATATAGACAAAGGTTACAGGGGTTGCCATCTCTGATTTAATAACAGAACCACTTTCTCTGTATTCTACCTTAGCAAAAGTAGAGAGGGGTACAAAGCCTAGCGGTGTTTTAACTTGGATATTACGTATGTCATCTAGATTACGTCTTTCTTCTTCTTCAAAACGTAAGGCAATAGGGTAACGTTCTAATCCTTTGTACATCGTAGTAATTTTTTTACCCCCAATAGCAGCAGAGGTGTATTCATGGATAAGGTCTTTACTAATGTTATAACGTTGTAAAGCTTCTGTATCAATATTGATATCTATAAAGAAACCGGCACTTGCCTGATCGGAGAAGACAGATTGAGTGATTTTTAAATCACGTAATTTGCTTTCTATTTTGAGGGCTACTTTTTGAAGACCTGCTGCATCTTTACCATAGAGTTTTATCCCAATAGGGGTACGAATACCAGAGAGGAGCATATCTATCCGTCCACGGATAGGATATGTCCATGAATTAACGAGCCCTGGTACTTGTAAAGCTTTCTCCATTTCTGCCATAAGTTTTTCATGTGTCATACCTTCTCTCCATTCACTTTGTGGTTTGAAAGTAATAATGGTTTCAATCATTCCCAGTGGTGCAGGGTCAGTTGCTGAGTTTGCACGTCCACCTTTTCCAAATACAGTGTCTACTTCTGGAAAAGACTTCAGTATTTTATCTGTTTTTTGTGTGAGTACTTTACTTTGATCTACGGAGATACCATAAGGTGTTACAGGCATATACATTACAGTTTGTTCGTTGAGCATAGGCATAAATTCCCAATTTAGATTTTTATAAAGAGGCACAGCATATGCAAGTGCCCCAACAGAGAGTAAAATAACAAGATATTTATATTTTAATCCATACACGAGAAGTGGATGATAAAGCCAAATGAAAAAACGGTTTAACGGGTTTTTGGATTCAGGGATGATTTTACCCCTAACAAAAAAGATCATGAGTACAGGTACCAGTGTGACAGAGAGTAATGCTCCAGCAGTCATAGCAAATGTTTTTGTGAAGGCTAGAGGTGTAAACAGTAATCCTTCCTGTCCCGAAAGTGCAAAGATAGGCAAAAAAGATACCACAACCAAGGCTAAAGCAAAGAAGATAGGGCGACCTACAAGTTGTGATGAGGCTAAAATAACTGCAATACGCTCTGTATTTGTAAGTTCTCTACCTTTGATCTCTTCTTCTTTATGTATAAATTTATGTGCATTTTCAATCATGACAATAGAGGCATCTACCATTGCACCTATAGCAATGGCTATCCCACCAAGAGACATTATATTTGAGCCAATCCCAAACAGTTTCATAAGTAGAAAAGGTAAGGCTATGGTAAGTGGCAATACAATGAGCATAATAAGTGTAGATCTAAAATGCATTAAAAATAGACCAATAATAATGATAACAATAATACTCTCTTCGACCAGTGTGACTTCAAGTGTTCGAACGGCCTTTTCGATGAGACCAGAACGGTCATACGTGGTCACCACATTGACACCTTCAACATGAAGTTCAGACATTTTCTTTTTGATACGTTTAATGGCAGAATAGACATCTTCACCGTAACGTATCATGACAATACCACCTACTACTTCACCTTCACCATTAAGGTCAGCCATACCGCGACGTTCAGCAGGAACCAGTTCTACGCGTCCTAACTGTTCAAGGGTAATAGGAATACCTCCTTTGGTTGTGACTACAAGTTTTCGTATCTCATCTAGGTTTTTGATATATCCTTTAGCTTGAACCATCCATTCATAACCATTTTGGATGACAATACGTCCACCAGTGTCATTGTTGTTATTTTTTAATACTTTACTTACATCTTCAATAGATAGGTTATATTGTATCAGGGCATCATTGTTAATGGTTATTTGATAGGTAGGGACAAAACCACCAATACTGGCCACTTCACTGACCCCATCCACTCCCATGAGGGCATATTTATAATAGTAATCTTGTATGGTTCGTAACTCATCTAATGTTTTGGTTTTGGATGTCAATGCATACTCATAAGCCCATCCCACGCCAGATGCATCTGGACCGAGTGTTACTTCCATATTTGGAGGAAGTTGACTTTGGACAGATGCCAGTTGTTCTAAAACACGGCTTCTTGCCCAATAGAGATCAGTACCTTCTTTAAAAATAATATAGATTAATGCAGTTTCATAGGTAGAAAACCCACGCACTGTCTCAATATCTGATGTAGTAAGAAACTGGGATACTAAAGGATAGGTTCCTTGATCTTCTATAATTTCAGGACTTTGTCCTTTCCATGTAATCTGGACGATAACTTGTGGAGGAGATAGGTCAGGTAGGGCATCTAAAGGTGTATTTTTCATAGCCCATATGGAACCTAGGATAATAAAAAGTGTCATCATCAGGACAACAAAACGGTTTCGTATACTAAATGCTATAAGATTTTCTATCATTTATTTTCCTAGTATATTGAATTGATTTGTGCATCAGAATCCATCATAAAGAGAGCATTATTGACTACATTGTCACCCAACTTTAAACCGCTAATGACTTCATAATGTTGATTATCTAAAGGTCTTACATCAATTTCTATAGGTTCATATTCACCTTGAAAGTCAGTAGCTAGAAAAGCGTACCAAGTACCACTTTTACGTATAGCAGCTGTTCTAGGAATGACAATACGGCGTTTATTTTCTGCTTTAGCATGTACTTTTGCATACATGCCTGGTCTAAGAATACCTAAGGGATTATTTATACTAAGACGCAATGTTGCAGTGGCTTCTTTTGTATCCAACATAGGGTATAGAAGTAATTTTTCTGCATTGAACTTTGTTTCAATCCCTTTAACGTTTACTTCAAAGTTCTTTAGTTGTGCTACATTGGGGAGTTCATCTTGGAAAATTTTTGCTTCCATCCATACCTTGTCTAGATTCACAATTTGAAAAAGTCTCTTTTTTGAAGTAAATGAGGCACCTTCATTGATATTCTTTTCAAATAACCAACCTGAAATAGGTGCATAAACAGTTGTATATGCATCTGTTTTACGTTCTTTTTTGATTGCTTGTATTTCTTTATTGCTGACACCCAAGAGTTTGAGTTTAATTTCAGCACTTTTCAACATTTCTGGCATTGACATTTTTGCATGGTAGTTTAATGAGTTCAGGTAATCTTGCTTTGCTTTATAGACTTCAGGAGAATATACTTTTACTAAAGGTTCACCTTTTTTGACTTTTTTATAGAGCGTATCTGCATAAAGGTTTACAACAAATCCTGAGTACCATGTTAGAACATCCACAATGGATGAGTCCTGAGCAACGATATATCCATAGTTTTCTTGTGATTTTGAAGTGCTAAGCGTATTCACTTGTACTGTTCGTACATTGAAAAGTTGTTCAATAGTTGGCTTATTTTGTTTGGTATGTTTTTTGTTAGACTCTTTTAAAGCAGTATCTTTTGTAGGTATTTTTTTTTGAGTTGTACTGTTTCCTGTTGAACATTTCCCTGCTTCACATTTCATGGTATTTTCGGCTAATAGAAAAGGTGTTACTATAAAAGATGATAGTGTTACTATAGTGATATATTTAAACATTATAATTCTCCTGTGAGTGATTTAAGTCTGGCTTGTGTTCTAAAATATTCTGCTTTTATCGATACACTCTCTTCTTCTAAGTCAAGTTTCTGTTCTAATAAGTTTGTGTATGCAAAGAGATCTCCTCCTTGTTGAATACTTGCCTGCGTCAGTTCAAACATATGTTCAAGCTGTGGTAATGTTTCTTTTTCCAATATATTGTAAATTGTATATGCCTCTATGAGTTTTGCATACATGGTTTCAATGTCGCTTTGTAGGGCTGATTTATAATCCAAAGAAGCACTGGCCGCTGCCAAAGCTTCTTTATGTGCAGCTTCCGTTTTAAGTTCTTCACT
>DQVJ01000042.1 GCA_015661795.1 Sulfurovum sp. | reverse complement strand
GAGTGTCACCATTACTATTTATTTTGTTAAAAAGGGTGTCACCAAAATGGATCCAACTAGTAAAGAAGGAATATACACTAAGCTTAACAGGCATGGCAAGAAGGTTTTTGTTGCTAGATTTAAAATTAATGGCAAAACATATAGACCCGTACTTGGTACAGCACCCCAAATGAATCTTAGGGATGCTGTTGCAAGAAGAGAAGAGTTGATTAAGGAAAAGAAGGGATATAGAGTCCATTCTGGAAAAACAATAGATATTTTATTTGAAGAATATATTGCATACCGTAAAAGTGATTTATCTGAGTCTTGGTATTACAATATTGAGAGAAACTACAATAAACATTTAAAAAATATTATTGGTAACCAATATCCTAATAATGTTTCTGTTGAGGATATTCAGTATCAAATTGATTATCTACTTGGAAAAAAAGAAGAAAAACCAAAAAAGATTTTAAAACCATCTACAGCTAAGCAACTAAAAGATTGTGTCAGTGGACTATATACCTATTTGATTGATCAAGGAAGAAAAGAAGCTTTAAAAGAATCTAGAGTTAAAACGGATGTAGTGACTGAAAAAGTAACAATAAATATTGGACATATGCTAGAAATTCCAAAGTTTGACAATAAGGTATATTTTACAATTTCTGAAGTGCAGGCAGAAAAATTATATAATACAATTATCAACTATGAGGAATTAACTTGGCGAGCCTATTTTATTTTCCTGCTTCATGGACGGCGTAAGATGGAAGTCGCTGCAATGAGGTGGGAGTGGATAGATTTTAACCATATGGAATACATGCTTCCCTCTGATAAAACTAAAGGAAAGAAGACTATATCCGCACCCATGACCTTGTTTCTGAAAGAAGCGTTGGAAAGAGTTGGGATTAAAAATGAGGGGTATATATTTCAAGGTACAAGTGAAAAGGGGCATATTGGTAGTACAGGTATAGATTATCAATGGCGAAAGCTCAGGGGCGTAGCAGGCATGCATAAAATGAGGCTGCACGATATCCGCCATCTTATCGGATATCTTGCAATTAATAATGGGCACAGTCTAGAACAAATTGGATACGTTTTAGGCCACTCCTCAATACTCACTACAAAGAGGTACTCAAATTTAAAAAGCAAAGGTGCAGCTTCTGTTTTGAATACGGTTTTTGATCAGCTAAGTGGCAATAGTAACCCCCGCTAAGTATTGTTCAATACTTCGGCGACTATACATATACGGACGTGTACCAGAGTAATAGATTATTTCTCTATTTTCTCTTAGTTTGGCAAGTTTATCTGGTTTTACACCAAGCAGTGACAAGGTTTCTTCTTTGCCTATTTTGTCTTCTTGTTTTTTTTCAATTTGTGCAAGCACTTCTGCAGCAGATGCTTTACCAGCTTTATGTGAAATTTCATTTATCAGTGATGTAAACTCATCCCTGTTAAGGAGTATGATTTCATTCATTTCTTATCCTTGTTTGTCGATAAAGATTCAATGACACTTCGATGTGTATATTTTTTCAGTGTAATCTCCGGCGAAGTGTGACCCATTTTTACTGCTAAATCAATTATCATGTAAGGATTGACTTCTTTTGATTGTAAAATCTCCATAACGGCATAAGTCGCAAAGGTATGTCTTAAGCTATGAAAGCTTGTATATCTACCTGTAGCATCTTGAATTATTTTTGTTAAGTTACTAAAAATGGATTCTTGTACGACTTTGGGTTTTTCAATCTTGCTTTGTAAAAAGAAAAACTTGTTTTTTGTTTTCATTTTTACTCTGAGCTCAATGTACTGAGTCATAATTCTAAGATGAGCAAGATTTTTTATTTTTGCGCATACTCTTCTTTCTGCACTATGTGTTTTTAGTGTTAAATCAAGTTTTTTCAAGCCTTCCTTGTTGACATCCACAAAGAGTTCATCCTCATAGATATAGATGTCTTGCATCAGTCTGCTTCTTAACTCACTTTTTCGTAATCCTGTGTATCTTGCCATGAGTATGATAGCTTTATCTCTGAGTGTTTGATATTCATTGTCTTTGGCTGATTTTTTAGTGTGTTGTTTATCTACACGGTGCAGAATAGTATCTATTTCAGATTCAAAGACTAGTGACTTTGGATATGTGGACAGGTTCATGGGTATAGTGTTATGTTCCTGTCTAGAGAAGGTGAAAAAGTCAGATATTAAGCTTTTGACTTTACTGATGCTTTTGTCAGCATATTTGTTGATTGCCAGATTCTGAAGAATTTCATTTATTTCATGTGTTTGAACATTTGACAAATCTTCAATGTTTTCAAAAAGATGTTTTTTTACAATCGAATAATAGTTTCTAAAAGTTGAAATTGCTATTTTCCTATCCTTATTATCATTGTCTACACTTGAGAGTAAATATATAATGTATTTAGTAATGAGAATGCCATGTGGTTCTGCTGCTATAGAATCAGCATAGATATTCAACTCCCTTTTTGTTGGCCCAATTTTTTTCATAAAAGCAGTTTTGTTTCTTGTTTCTAAAAGTTCTTCAAAGTAATCAAAATCCTCTAAACTAAAGGATGCATCAATAAAATCTTCTTCATTGTCAAGTTCTTTAGTTCTTGATAAAGCATTTAAAATACGATTTTCTTCCATTTTAATAAGATGACTAGGCACAGAAGAAGGATATAGGTGTTGTAGTTCAGAGATAGTCACCTGTGATATTGCTTTTCTTGATGTTGCTATCATCGCTATGAGTGAAATAGATTTTATTATAATATAATTTTGTGCAGACATCTTGATATCTTGCATACTCATCCCCACTAAGTGTTCTTCTCTATAATATGTTAAGGTTTTGCTATCATATTTACTATCCTCAAAAGGAAAAATAATCTTGTTTTCTAGAAGCTTTTTAAAAACTCTGATTAATTTCTTGCCCTCTATTAGTATTAATTGATAAGGTTGTATAGATATATTGTCAAATGTACCTTTCTCTTCAAGATAAATGTATGCAGTTGATTTATTGATAAAGATTGGAATGACCCCTATTTCATAGACACAAAATTAGTCAGCAACACCTCTTCTTTTTCAATGTCCGAATAATATCTTATCTCAAAGT
>DQVJ01000210.1 GCA_015661795.1 Sulfurovum sp. | reverse complement strand
TTGGGTGACCTCGTTGCCGTTTGTATCTATTATGACGACAGATGTTGGATCCAGAGGATTTAGTCCGGTATCATTATCAAGAACACTAATGCTTACAGGCAGACCTGAGATACCTGCTTGGAAATCATCGTTGGCCGTTGGGAAGTCAGGTATAGATGTAACTGTAATGTTTACAGAAGCACTTGCCGTATCACCACTTGCATCCTCTATTTCGTAGATGAGCGTATCATTGCCATTGAAGTTAGGGATAGGTACATACTCTATACTGTCATCACTTGGGTCAAACGGAGTGCCAGCATCATTGACAGTGGCTGTTCCATTAATAGGCATTGTGATGATAGATATAGCTGTCGTACCTGGGCCATTGGCACCAAAGCTATCATTGTTGGTAACTAAAATATTTACAGAGGCATCTTCATTTACTGTACTATTGTCATCAAGGACTGTTGGTATATTTACAATGAGCGTACCTGTACCTGGTGTAGGTACTTGATGGCTAAGCCAATCTACTTCGACATCGGTATCGATACTGCCTGAACGTACTATAGACTCAGAGTCATCAGCTTCTATATTCCAACCTGCTGTATGCCCCTCCCAAGAAACAAAATCTATTACTGTACCTACAGCATTTAAAAGTGTTAATTCATCTCCACTATTTGCCAAAGCTAAGGACCCAACATCTATAGAGCCGTAGGCTAAGTCTACGGTTACTCCAGCATAGTGGGTTAACTCTCCTGCAGTTGCTGTGTGTGTAGCTATGAAGTAAGCACCAGGTGCTAGGGGTGGAGTGGTAGCGGGTATAGTGACTGTACCTTCTCCATCAGTAAACATCCATCCTGAAATGTCTATGCTTGAGCCTGTAGGGTTATAGAGTTCAAACCATTCACTTGCAGTATCTGGTGCAGCAGGGTCATATTCAACTTCAGAGATGATGATATTGTCACCTGTTGGTGTAGCATACACTGTTGTACTAAGGAGAATAAAAATCAATATTTTACACATTAGATGTGACATAGCATGACCTTTTTATAATTTGATTATATATTATAAGATAATTATCCTATATTGATTCTATACAATATAGTTCTGCTAAGAGAGAGTATTTGTTTTATCGTAAAAATTTTCGGTTATAATTTATCAATATTTTAAGAGAGAATCTTGTTAGAATGCTTTATTTTAAGAATAGATATAAAAGTTTTGAAAGATGGAGATAATGAAAAAGTTACCTTTATGCGGCATAGATGAAGCAGGAAGAGGGTGCATCGCAGGATCACTTGTGATAGCGGGAGTTGTCCTTACTGCTAAAGTTGAAGGGTTGATGGATTCTAAGAAGTTAACAGAAAAGAAGAGAGAGAGTTTATATCCAGTGATCACAGAAAACTCAGAATACCATATTGTTTCGTTTTCCGCGGCACACGTAGATGCACTAGGGATTTCTAGGTGTTTACATGAGGGTTTACAGAGTATACAAAAACACTTGCCTAACGTTGACTACCTTTTTGATGGTAACAGTACATTTGGGGTTTCAAATATCACAACTATGATTAGGGCAGATGAAAAAATAGCAGAAGTCTCAGCTGCAAGTATATTGGCTAAAGTGACAAGAGACCGAGAGATAGTAAAAATGGCTAAAATATACCCAGAGTATGGGTTTGAGAAACATAAAGGCTATGGTACCAAAGCCCATATAGAGGCTTTAGTGAAGTATGATAGATGTTCTGTTCACCGTAAGACCTTTAGAGTAAAAAGGTTAGATACCCCAACACTACTTTAGTTTTGTCTGGGCAATGATATTTTACATCATTGACATACCATTGACAGTAAATTGTCCATTTTTGAGTTTGAGTTCAAATGCTTTAGAGTTATTGATGTCTTTAGGCTGAAAAACCATAAGTGCCATCATGGCTTCTGGTTGTTGCATAACTACACTAAAAAGATCATTTGAGAGTATGAGGTTTAAATCAGCGTTTATTGTGGAAAGTGCAGACATAGGGTGAGTCTCAAGAGCAAGAAGATTAAAGGTTTTATCAAGTGTTATTTTTGCATCGAGAGTAAAACCTTTGAGGTTTTTACCCTTATTTTCGATATTTTCAATAGAAAATACAGGAATTTCAATATAGACACCTTTTGAAAAAAACTGTTGCATGAGTTCATTCATATATTTTTCATCATTTACATTTGCTTGTTGCAGTTTCTCAAAAGCATTGACATCAAGGTTCCCTGCATTGATATCAAAAACCAATGTGTTAAGGGTATAAGCCTGATCGTTATCTTTGATATCTACCTGTGCAATCTTACTCGTCATAGTTCCAGACAAGAGAGTATCTTTGAGAAGTGAAGTAGAAGTCATCGTCATATTTTGAGCAACTATGTTTAAATCAGGTTCAATATTCATGGTTATACTATCCATACTATACTGTGTGTGGTAGTCATAAGGTGTTTCCCCTGTCACTTTGTAGTTACTTGTAAGACCTGAAAATATAATAAACATTTCATCGGGTACTTTTACACTAAATGTTTGTAGCTCTTGTTTTATACTGGAGATAGCATCGTCTTGAATATCCCCACTAAAGGTCATATTTTTCATAGTAAGTTGAATCTCTTTTTCATTTTGAAATAGTTCCTCAATGTCTTTTAGATGTCCTTTAAATCCTGTCATGAGTTTGTTGATAGAGACATGCATAAGAAATGATTTTTTCTCTAACATATTTTCAATTTGTGCTAAAATGTGTTTGTCTTTTGAGGAGCTTGCAGAGGAACTGAGCACAGCCGGTAACGAGGTAGGATAGGTATCAAAAGAAACAGAAGTATAGGTGTCTGGCAAATAATGTACATCCACACCTAATGTCAAACCTTTAAAAAGCTTTGCATCCTCTAGGGTAATTTGAACACCATGCTGATTTAGAAAATGTGTGATTTTTTGAGAGTTATCAAAAGAGAGGCTAAAATGTTCTTGGCTTTCTGTCACCTCTCTGTTTTGTATACTAAATCCTTCTTTTTGAAGCAAGTCGAGTTGTGTATTTACTTGTGTTTTGAGTTCAGCAGTAAGTTGTGTAGAGCCTACAGTAAAATAATAAATAGCGCCCATAACAATAAGTCCAATTACACCTAATCCTAGTTTTTTCACATATTATCCTTTATAAATATTTTTTAAATGTTCCATTTTTTTACCCATGTTGAGGAGTGACATATCAGCTAAGGTCAGTGCCATCATTGCTTCACATACGACAGAACCCCGTAATGCTACACAAGGATCATGTCTACCCTTAAGATTAAAATCTAGTTCTTCATCTTGGGTTGTAATAGTGTGTTGTGTTTTGAAGATAGACGGAGTAGGTTTAAAATGCGTTTTTACTATGATGGTATCACCATTTGAAATCCCACCTAAAATGCCTCCGGCATGATTGGAGTTAAATCCTTCCAAAGTGAGTTGGTCATTATTCTCACTCCCCTTGAGATGGGTACTTGCTACGCCATCCCCAATCTCTACGGCTTTTGCTGCATTGATACCCATCATTGCTTCTGCAAGTATGGCATCAAGTTTGTAGTAGAGAGGTTCCCCAAGACCTATGGGAACACCTGTAGCTGTTGTAAGCACTACACCACCGACTGAGTCATGGTTGTTTTTAGCCTTTAAAATAGCTTCTTCCTGTGCAGCTTCTACTTGAGGATCAAGGGCATACATTTTTGAGGTTTTTGCATGATTGAAATCTTGAATCTCTCCTTTGATGCCATCTACTTCACAGACACCACTTTGTATGCTGATACCAAGCTCTGCCAGCATGAGTTTTGCAATGGCTCCCCCTGCAACCCGTGCTGCTGTCTCACGTGCAGAACTGCGTCCCCCACCTCTGTAGTCACGTAACCCATATTTATGAAAATAAGTAAAATCTGCATGCCCTGGACGAAAAAGGTCTTTGACATTTGTGTAGTCTTTTGACTTCTGGTTGGTATTGAAGATAATCATAGCTATAGGTGTCCCCGTACTTAAGCCTTCAAAAACCCCTGAAAGTATCTTAAACTTATCATCTTCTTTACGTCCGGTTTCAAGTTTTGATTTGCCTGGCTTTCTTCTGTCAAGTTCAGATTGTATAAAGTCTTCGTCTATCACAAGTCCAGCAGGTATCCCATCAAGTATACATCCCAGTGCTTTGCCGTGCGATTCCCCAAAGGTCGTGAGGGTTAGTTTCTTCCCGAAGGTATTCATGTCTGTAATTCCTTTAATGCTATCTGTGCAGCTTTTTGTTGGGCTTCTTTTTTACTTTTCCCTTTTGCTTTGGCGATGGTTTTGTCATCTAGGATAATAGCAATTTCAAATTCTTTTTTATGGTCTGGGCCAGAAGACCCAAGTAACTCATAACTAGGTGTCACACCATGTGTTGCCTGGGTCAACTCTTGTAAAGCTGTTTTGTAATCTTTTGACAATGATTTCAAGTCAATTTTAGGATGACACTCTTCTAGCAGTTTAATAGAAATATCTTGGGCTACACCCAAACCAGCTTCAAGATAAACCGCACCGATAATTGCCTCAAAAGCATTAGAAAGTAAAGAAGGTTTATCTCTTCCGTTATTGTTCTCTTCTGCAAGTGAAAGATAAATATAGTTTCCAAGTTCCAATTTTCTTGCTAACAAGGTAAACCCTGATTCGTTGACAAGAGAAGCCCGTATCTTTGACAAAATACCTTCATCCGATTTTGGAAATTTGGAAAAAAGGTATTCACCTACGATGAGGTCGAGTACGGCATCTCCCAAAAACTCAAGCCGCTCATTATTGTAAGGCTTTTTGTGACTCTTGTGTGTCAAAGCCTCAATAATCAATTGCTTATCTTTAAATGTATAGTTTAGTCGTTTTTCTAGTTGACTATAATCATCCATTGTATTCTCCTATAAAGTTAATTTAATACGTTCCGCTTCATTTCTTGCCAATTCATCACAGCGTTCATTTTCAGGATGTCCATTATGCCCTCTGACCCACGTACCATGAACGTTATGAGGTGCAGAAGCTTCCAAATAGGCTTTCCATAAGTCTACATTTTTGACTTTGGTAAAATTTTTCCGAACCCAGCCATCAAGCCATTCATTGATGGCCTTGACTACATAAGCACTGTCTGAAATGACTTCAACATCACAAGGTTCTTTTAGGAGTTTAAGCCCTTCAATAACCCCTTGAAGTTCCATACGGTTGTTGGTAGTATGGGCTTCAGCACCTGAATACTCTTTTCTTTTCCCTCTAAATTCTAAAATACCACCATACCCACCTGGTCCAGGATTTCCGAGACTGGAACCATCAGAGTAAAGAGTAATTTGTTTTCTCGATTGCTTTTCCAATACTTTCCTCAACTTCTACAGAGTGTATCGCCATACAGTTTGGGCAACGTTTAAAACTGACAGGAAAACTCTGTTTACATTTTTTACACAGGTATGAAAAGTATAAATCACCACTCTCAAAACCACTTTGTTTTGCTATTGCCAACATATCAAGCGCAAAGATACCACTTTGTGTTATCTCATTATTTGTCTTTTGCAGATAACCTTTTGCATAATAAAGAGTACTTAGCTGTTTATTGGCTGAAATTATATCTAAATCGAGTTGTGAATTTGGTAAGAGCCAAAGGATGTCAAGTATCTCTTTTGTGCGTTTAGGGTCTATCAGTCTCCATGCCTCTTTGGTGTCAAGTTTAAGAAGGGCAGAGATGACATCGCGGTATAGTTTTGGTTCTTCTTTTAAGATATTTTTCAGGCGGGTCACTTTGTGTTGGGTTGAAGTACTTTTATTTGCCTGTATTTGTGACAAGTCTAGAAATTTTTTCAATGCATACGTGTCCTCTTCAAGCAGTTCAAGTGGCTGTATCACTTCTTTGGCTTTGTCATATTTATGCATCATTTCATAGACAACACCCAGTTCATAAAGTACTTTTGTATTACGAGGGGTTTTTCGTAAAATGTCTGTATATATCGATCGTGCACGTTCAAGAAACCCTGCATGCAAATAGGTGTTTCCAAGCCTTTCTTGTAACCCTGACTTGGTTTTGTCCTCAGAGATATTTTTAATGAGATACAAATAGATAGAAATTGATTTATGATATTCACCAGCATTCTCAAATGCTTTAGCAAGTAAGGTAAGCGGTTTAAGCATATGTGCTTCATAAGGCATCTCCTGTGTGTCTAAGGCACATTCAGCACTGTCAAACTTATCTAGAAATTTCAGTAAATTTCCTTCTTCTTTTTGTGTTTTATAAAGACTCCATCCATGTGTAGCAAGTGCAATGATAAGACCTAAAACGATGATGAGTAATATGCTGAAAAGTGGGTCATCATAAGCAGGTAAAATATGTTCCAAAACAGTCCTTGAGAAATTGTATGATTAAATTATAGCGAATTAGATATAATGCCTTTATGATAGACAATGCTTCCATAGAATCACTAAAAAACAGTATCGATATTATTGATGTGGTCGGTTCTTTTATAGAGCTAAGAAAAGCAGGAGCAAACTATAAAGCCAACTGCCCTTTTCATGGGGAAAAAACACCCTCTTTTGTTGTAAGTCCAAGTAAACAAATCTACCATTGTTTTGGCTGTGGTGTGGGTGGTGACAGTATCAAGTTTTTAATGGAACTTGAAAAACTCTCTTACCCTGAGGCGATAGAAAAACTGGCTTCGATGTTTAACTTCTCTTTGGCTTACACAAAGGGAAGTTCTGATTATTCTGATGCAAAACGTGTCCTTGAAGCCATAGGGCAATGGTATGTGAAGAACCTTAATCAAAATCATACCGCGAGTCAATATCTTCTAGACAGAGGGGTTTCTCAAAGTTCTATAGAAAGATTTGAAATCGGGTACGTACCTACAGGATCGGAAGTGATGCAGTTTTTAACTTCATCCTTGTTACCCATGCCAAAAGCTGCGGAAGCGGGTATTATTGCTCAGAGTGAAAACGGGCATGGATACTATGCACGTTTGGTAGAACGTATCACTTTTCCTATCTATTCTGCGAGTGGTGCTATTGTCGGTTTTGGAGGAAGAACAATAACAAACCATCCTGCAAAATATATCAATTCCCCACAAAACAAACTTTTTAACAAATCACGTTTGTTGTACGGGTACCACCTTGCCAAAGAAAGTATCTATAAAAATAAAAAGCTCATCGTTTGCGAAGGCTATTTGGATGTGGTGATGTTTCATCAGGCAGGATTTACGGAGGCAGTAGCAGGTATGGGAACTGCACTTACTTCCGAACATCTACCCATGTTACGTAAGGGTGACCCTAAAATAATTTTGGCGTATGATGGTGACAAAGCAGGTGTCTCTGCAGCTTTAAAAGCGGCACAAATGTTGTCAATTTCCGGATTTGATGGAGGGGTAGTTCTCTTCCCTGATGGACAGGACCCAGCTGACCTCATAGCAAAAGGTGAGAGTGAAAAAGTAGCTGAACTGCTGAGAAATGCAAAACCACTCATCCCCTTTGTAATCGAAAAAATATGTGAAGGCTATAACCTCAATGATCCCAGAGCAAAAGAAGCAGCATTTGGAGCAGTAAAACAGTTTCTGGAAGGGTTGACCCAGATAATCAAAGATGCATATATCCCTTTGGCAGCAACTGTACTTGGCGTTTCACCGGCACTTTTTGGCAAACAGGCAAATCTTTCAGATGCCAGAAATAACTTTTCAGAAAAAAGAGATGATGTAGCACAGTTAAGTATTTTAAAAACGCTTTTGGAAAAGCCAGAATTGATAGATAGTGTTTTGGATGTTATCGATGTGTCGATGTTTGGGCAGTATACCGAACTGTTTTCTGCATTATTGAGGGGAGAATATGAAAATCCACAGTTGGTAGGTCTAAGCATAGAAGAAAATTTTCAGGTGATGAATGAAGAAGAATTAAAAAATGTTTTACGTAATTTTCTTATTAAATATTATGATATAAAGCTTAAAAATATTGTATCAGATGCAAGTATACCTTTCTCAAAAAAAAGTTTTATAATCAGAAAAATAAAGACCGATATCATGCCTAAGTTAAAACGGGGTGAATTGGTTTCTTATGAGATATAAGGGATCTTTTTACTATTTGATAGGTAAAAAAAAGATAAAGACAGATATAATACGCATATCAAAATAAAGAGAATGGCGTTTTTCTGACAACTATCTCCACATATAAAAGGAAAAATATGGCAAGTGCAAGTGCAAGACATATATTGGTAAACGATGAAACATTGTGTAAAGAGCTAAAAGAGAAAATTAATGCAGGAGAAATCACTTTTGAACAAGCTGCAAAAGACAATTCTACTTGTCCCTCAGGTGCCAGTGGTGGTGCTTTAGGTACTTTTGGTGAAGGTCAAATGGTACCAGAGTTTGACAAAGTCGTATTTAACGATGAGGTAGGCGTAGTGCATGGCCCGGTAAAGACACAGTTTGGTTACCACCTCTTAGAAATCACAGAACGTTCAAACTAATCATAAAAGGCATTCTATCTGCCTTTTATCTACATTTGGGGAATTAGCTCAGCTGGGAGAGCGCTTCGCTGGCAGCGAAGAGGTCGACGGTTCGATCCCGTTATTCTCCACCATCCCTTACTCTTTTTTATAGATATTCATAGTATACTATAAGACCCATAACTTATATCGTAGACTAAAATGAGGTAATCATGCACAAAATAATACTTTTTTTGATACTTATTGCTAGTATCGTTTTTTCAGATGTAACGATGAAAAAACCAGATAAAGAAAAACCTGATATTTCACTTCCCATCGAAAAACCCACCACTCCGGTTATCCCTATTTATAGACCTGTTATTGTGCATCAAGATAATTATTATAATAGTAATTATATAGAAAACTGTAATCAATACATAGAGATAATATCTCAAAAGGATAGAGAGATAAAAACACTCACAGAAGAACTTGAAACACTAAGAAAAAAAGAACATATACGTTTACAAAAAAAGTTAAAAGCAACACATGAAGCAGAGATAGAGAAGTTTGAAAAGAGAAAAAGTACTGGTAGTACAACAAATAGTATTACTATTTCACAGGAAGCTATAGAATGACACAAAACACTAAGCGTAAATGGTCTACTTTTTCTATTTGGGCGCGAGGATGAAAACGGCCTGATGAAAAGTTTATCCAGGTACAAAAACGCTATGAAAATGATCTTTCGGATTACGTCGAGCTCCAAGATGCTCAGCAAGGATATATACAGTCTTTATCCAATTTGGTTGAAGCGTATTATGATTATTTTATAGCACTTGCTCAACTCGATCATGTTATAGGCAAGTAAAAATAGATGTTATTTTACAGTTGCAACATGCGCATCTGAGAAAATGAGTTTATATGCGGGGAGTAATGTAGTTAAGGTTTTTTCATCGGTGGTGTAGATAGTGGTTGCTCTATAAAATTCACCATCTTTTCTCACTTCAACAGTATTTCTCAGTGCAGGGGGAAGTTTTTGTAGTTTCTCTTTAAGTGTGTCAAGGTTTTTGTAAACAGCAAGTTTTACAGTGTAAATTTTAGTTGATTCACCCTGTAAGGGTAAGAGAAATAAACAAGTGAGCAAGAGAGAACGAAGTATCATAGTCATAGTAAAGTCTTTTTTTATGATTATAGTATATTTAAAGATGATTGTAAATAAGAGGAGTATTTAAGTTGGTGACCCCTAGGAGAATTGAACTCCTGTAACATGGATGAAAACCATGGATCCTAACCGCTAGACGAAGGGGCCAACAAAGATTTTACAAGTACAAATGGTGACCCCTAGGAGAATTGAACTCCTGTAACATGGATGAAAACCATGGATCCTAACCGCTAGACGAAGGGGCCATTTACAACTTGTGGACGGAATTATATATATAGGGTGCTTAAAAAACTCTTAAATAGTGTATAATTTTCTAAAAACAAGGAATCCAATTCATGACATATAGGAAAAAATTATTGTATCCCATACTTTTGGTTCTCATGCTGGTATCTTGTACAAGCAAAGAGTATGATAAGCAAGAGAGTGTTTTTATTGTATTTAAAACACCTACATTTAAATATGCCGACTTAGGATTTATGTATCTAAATAGTGATGAGATAAAGATTGAGGTATATGGAAGTGGACAAGCTTTGATGACATTGGAAGTGACCAAAAGTCATGTATGTCTGAGTCTATTGGAATGCATGAATAACGATAGTTTTAATGCACATGTTCTGAGTCAGTGGTACCCCAGAGAAATACTAAAAAATATTTTTAGAGCTCGCCCCATCTTTAAAGGAAGGGGATTAGTCAAAAACCGTAACGGCTTTACTCAAAAAATTGAAGATGATTCCAAATATAATATACATTATGCTGTTTTCAATAAAGATATTATTTTTCATGATAAAATCAACAAAATAGTTATCAAAATGAAGAGGGTAGGTTCATGAAGTTTGTAGGTGCGCACGTTAGTGCCAGTGGTGGTGTAGACAATGCACCATTAAATGCGATGGCAATAGGTGCAAAAGCATTTGCACTTTTTACAAAAAACCAAAGGCAGTGGGTAGCAAAACCTTTGGAAACAAAAACCATTGATGCTTTTCATAAAAACTTAGAAGCATCAGGTATCCTGCCAAAACATATTTTACCTCATGACTCTTATCTGATAAATCTAGGGCACCCAGAAGTTGAAAAACTTGAAAAATCCAGAGAAGCATTTATAGATGAGCTTGAAAGATGTCGTATTTTAGGACTAGATAGACTTAACTTTCACCCGGGTTCTCACTTGGTGAAGATTCCTAAAAAAGATCCAGAATATATAGATAAATTGATACAAGCAGAACTTGTATGCTTAGATGTGATTGCAGAGTCTTTGAACCAAGCGATAGAGGCGACTAAAGATTCAAATGTAAAATTGGTGATTGAAAATACGGCGGGACAAGGCTCTAACCTTGGGTATAAGTTTGAACATTTGGGGCATATTATCGATAAGGTAGAAGATAAAAGTAGGGTAGGCATATGTTTGGATACGTGTCATACTTTTGCAGGTGGTTATGACCTTCGCACCAGAGAAACGTATGATGAAACGATGGACGCTTTTGGTCGGATTGTAGGATTTGAGTATCTCATGGGTATGCACATTAATGACTCCAAGCCAGCACTTGGTTCAAGAGTAGACAGGCATCATTCTTTAGGACAGGGTAAAATAGGTTGGGATACTTTTAGGTTTATCATGAATGATGAACGTATGGATGATATCCCTTTGGTGTTAGAAACCATAGATGAGTCAATTTGGGCGGAGGAAATCAAAGCATTATATGCATTGGAAAATTAAATTTAGAGGAGGAGAGAAGTAAAATGGAAATATTAGGTAAAAGTTTAGCATTGAGTGTATTTGCATCATCAGTTGTAATGGCAGGAGGGTATAAAATTCCTGAACAATCACTAAACTCAATGGCAAAAAGTGGAGCGAATGTTGCTTATACTACAGGGGCAGATACAAACTATGACAACCCTGCGAATATGAGCTTTATGGAAGGAAGTAAAAGTTATATAGAGGGAGGTCTTACATTGGTACGTCTTCCTCCTAATGTCTATTCTCTTGGAGCGGCTTCTGGTGAATCAGAAACAGAAAATATCCCTATTCCCTACTTCCATTATGTCTCAGAGGCGATGGGAGATTTTAGATGGGGAGTGAGTTT
>DQVJ01000195.1 GCA_015661795.1 Sulfurovum sp. | reverse complement strand
GAAGACCAAGAACGCGCTATCAATGATATGTTGGATGATATGAGTTCTGGGAAAATGATGGATAGACTTCTCTCAGCAGACGTTGGTTTTGGTAAAACAGAAGTGGCAATGAATGGGATGTTCATTGCGGTAAAAAATGGGTATCAAGCGATGATGATAGCCCCTACTACACTTTTATCATCACAACATTATAAGTCTTTAAAAGAGCGTTTTTACAATTATGGTATACGTATAGCAAAGCTAGACAGGTTTTCAACAGCCAAAGAGAAAACTCTTACGTTGAGAGGGTTAGAAGAGGGTACTATAGATGTAGTTGTGGGTACACATGCCCTGCTGAAAGCAAAGTTTAAAAACTTAGCTCTTGTGGTTATTGATGAAGAGCATAAGTTTGGAGTGAAACAAAAAGAAGCACTCAAAGAGATAGCCATAGACGTGCATCTGCTTTCTATGTCTGCTACACCTATACCACGTTCTTTAAATCTTGCGCTCTCTGAGGTTAAAAGTTTCTCTGAAATACTCACGCCTCCTACAGAACGTCAGGGGGTAAGAACATTTGTCAAATCTTATGATGATAAAGTCATCAAAGAAGCCATACTTCGTGAGATGCGTAGGGGGGGACAGATATTTTATGTGTTTAACTCCATTGCCGGTATTGAAGAGAAGAAAAAAATACTTTTAGAGATACTTCCCAAGCTTCGTATAGCAGTGTTACACTCTAAGATTTCAGCCAAAGAGACCGAAGATGAGATGATGCTTTTTGAAGATGGAGAGTATGATGTACTGCTCTCTACGTCCATCGTAGAGTCAGGCATACATATGCCTCATGCCAATACGATGATAGTCGATGGTGCAGATAACTTTGGTATAGCAGATTTACATCAGCTTCGTGGTCGTGTTGGTCGTGGGGGGAAAGAGGGGTATTGTTATTTTATGGTTACAGACAAAGAACGCCTTACTGACAATGCAAAGCGCCGTTTGGTTGCACTGGAATCTCACTCAGACTTAGGGAGTGGTGCGGTGTTGGCTTTTCATGATTTAGAGATACGTGGAGGAGGAAACATCATAGGTGAAGCACAGTCTGGGCACATTAAGCAGATAGGGTATTCTCTTTATTTGCGTATGCTTGAAGATGCTATTAAAGAACTTTCAGGACAGGACAAAGAAGTAGCACACACTATAGATATGAAACTTTCTATTGACGCGTATTTAAATGAAGAACTGATAGAAGAGGACCGATTGCGTTTAGAACTTTACAGAAGGCTTTCTCTTTGTGAAACTACGGGTGAAGTGTATGAAATAGAATCAGAAATAGCAGACAGGTTTGGAAAACCAGATACCATTACCAGACAGTTTATTGATGTTATTGTGATGAAGGTTTTAGCACGCCAAAAAGGGATAAGTAAAGTTTCATCTTATGGTGAAAAGGTATTTATTGAATTTAGAGATGAAAATATAGAACGTGTGATACTGAAAGCAAACTCTAAAGATGATGATGACATCATTGCTACAGCGATGGGATATTTGAAGAAGTAATTGGTTAAAATAACTTTTAAATATATATAAAGGTCAGTTGTGACACTCGAAGCAGATATTTTAAAAGGTAAATATTTTCCTAAGGGAAGTAGAGAGAGACTTAAAGCAGTGATGCTTTCTCTTTTGGTCTATTTACCAGTACTTGCTATGGTGTTCGACTTTTATGAAAGTGTAACATATGAATATAAGACAATGCAACTCATTGAACTTATCACATTATTTTTGCTTTATGGATGCTATATTCTTTTTCCACGATATATCGGATTATCTAAGATCACACATGTTATCTTGGCTATTTTTACTATTTTTTTATTGATAACTTTGGTTGTCCCAGATAAAAATGCAGAATTTTCTTTGTTATGGTTTAGTATGTTAGCTGTTATTTCTTTCTTTTTTTTAGGAAAAACCCAAGGGGTTATTTGGACAATAATCATTTCTTTATCATTGTCCATTTTAATCTTACTGTCTCTTTTTGGTTGGATTGTCCCTTTATATGAGAATGCATTGTTAGCCCAAGTTATACTTGCGTACCTGGTTTTTTCTTACATCATATATATGATAGAAAAAGAACGAGAAATGTATGAAGATGAATTAAATGGATCACTAGAGAAGAACAAACTTCTTTTTAAGGAAGTACATCATCGTACGAAAAACAATATGCAAGTGATGATGGGACTTTTGGAAACACAGTCTTTCAAAATAGAAGATCCCAAATATAAAAAAATGTTTCATGCCCATGTTGATAGAATAAAAGCTATGAGTTTTGTCCATGAAAACCTTTATCAAGGGGGATCCTTTGAAGAGGTAGATATGCATACGTATCTCACTGAAATCTTAGATAATCTACAAAAATTAACACAACATACGATTATCTCAGATATAGACTATATGACGTTAGATGTGAATGAGAGTATCAATTTAGGGCTTATTGTTAATGAAGCTGTGAGTAATGCTATAGAACATGCATATAGTGCTGGTATTGGTCGTATAGATGTCTCTTTAAAGTACCTAGGAAGACGCTGTGTCTTAAGTATAAAAGATGAAGGGGTTGGACTCAACATAAAAAAAGAGTACCACTCTTTGGGAATGACACTCATAGAAGATTTGGCGGCATCTCTTCCCTATGGAAAGTTAGAGATACATGTTGAACATGGAACACATATACAAATTTATTTTGATACCAAGGAGAGTAAATGACAAAGTTACCTCAAAATGTGCTTATCATCGAAGATGAAGCCATCACACAGCGTTACCTGAAAGATATATTGGGTCAATATAACCTAAACAGTGTTGAATGCTATGATAATGCACAAGATGCATTGGCACATATGAAAACAAGAAACTATGACATGATATTGATGGATATAAACATTAAAGGTTCTATGGATGGTATACAGTTAGCCCGAGAGATACTTCGAACACGTACAATTCCTATCATATTTATCACAGCACATAGTGATAATGAGACTTTTCAAGAAGTATTAGAGCTTTCACCCTATGGTTTTATAGCAAAACCTTTTTCCTCTCAGGATGTGGAAGTTGCACTTCAACTTGCACATAAAAGATTTCTTGCACATAAGGAAAAAATACAGACAGTACATGTGGAAGAGACGGTTGAGAGTATTGAAATTACGGAACATTATACCTATTCTAAAACAGAAAAAATACTTTATTTTGATGATAATCCTGTCAAACTCAATGCCAAACAAACTATACTTATAGAAATGCTAAGCTCTAACCTGAACAACTCCGTTGACTATGACAGTCTTACTATGGCAATATGGGAGAATGACTATATCGCTGATTCAGCACTCCGTACATTGGTCTATTCTGTACGTAAACTTCTTCCTGATTTACCTATTTCTTCTCATAGTAAAGTGGGGTATTCTCTAAATAGAGAGGTAAATTAGTATTGTTGAACCTAGACTATAGTATAAGTATTACCATGAAAATTAATTTTCATAGGGTAAAATTCATCTATAATT
>DQVJ01000157.1 GCA_015661795.1 Sulfurovum sp. | reverse complement strand
GTGGTAGAAAAATATGACTAAAGGATGTGACTTTGGAAATGACTTGTTTTCTGTCACGAGTTTCATCAGTGCCGCAACTAAGTTTTCTTTACCTCCCATTTTAGATCCAAACGCATCTGCCGCATACTCGTTATGGCGACTTACAGCTGACATAAATGGGGTAAACACAAAAGAAAGTAGTGGAAGCAGTAGTATAAGCATTGCTATCTGCACACCTGCACTTGGTCTTACACCAATCTCTATAAAAAGTGTATCTGGTAGATGCCCAAAGAGATAAAAGGCGATGAACAGTAGCAAGCCCATAAGTCCTATGTTTTTCCAGATATCACCATGGGTGAAGTGTCCTAGCTCATGTCCTAAAACGGCTAAGAGCTCCTTGTTATTAAGCTTTTCCACGAGTGTATCAAAAAGTACTACGCGTTTAGACTTTCCCAAGCCTCCAAAAAATGCATTGAGCCTTCCATCACGTTTACTTGCATCCATGATGAAAATACCATCATTTTTAAGTCCTACTTGCTCCATAAGTTTAGAGATTTCTGTTTTAAGTTCTCCTTCTTCTAAGGGAGTAAACTTATTAAACAACGCCATAAAAGTGGGCATAAGTACGTTGGCTAAGATGGCAATCGTAAACATCGTCACAAAACCCCATAGCCACCATGACTCAAAAGAACTGATAATCCATGCTAAAAGTGCAAATATCGCTCCTCCTATAATGAAAAATAGTACACTAGACTTTATTGTGTCAAGTACAAACATTTTGGGTGACATTTTATTAAATCCAAAATCTTCATCTATTTTAAATTTTTGATAGAGTTCAAAAGGAAGACCTACCATGAAATTGATAACAATAAAACCAAACAAAAAGAGTACAGCTTCTACCATAGCACTATCTGCTTGGATCAAAGAAGATAACCATGCGAACCCTGCAACGACCCACCATATGAACATAAGATAGTCAACTAATGTTGTCACTAACCCCAATTTACTATTGGCAACAGCATAATTCCCTGCTACGAGGTACTTCTGTTCTGACATCAGTACGGGTGTTTTGTGCTTTTCTTCATTGATATACCCTATTTGCATAATTGAAATATAAATTTTCATAAAGGTATACATAGAGTATAAGATAATAATCGTTTCTAACATAGTTGTCCTTGTGACTCATAATCACTTGAAATATACCTAATCAAGCCTTAAATCTGCTATAATTCGAGCATTATATGACAAGGAAATACAGTGGCTCTCATAGACCTTTTCAACGTTAAAAAACAATATGATATAAAACTACTGCTTGATAATGTAGATTTTCATCTTAACCCAGGTGAACGTATCGCTGTGGTAGGACAAAATGGCTGTGGAAAATCTACGCTACTCAAAATTGCTTTAGGTATAGAGGAACCAACAGAAGGTAAACGTGTAGTTAACACCAATCTGCAAATAGAGATGCTCTCCCAACAACCCCATTTTGAGGCTACACTAACTGTACGAGATGCCATACTAAACGAACTTAATGATCTAAAAACTGCCCAGGATGAACATATAAAACTAAGTAAAGCCGTCGCCGTTGACTTTGAAAATAAAGAACTACTTAGCAAATTAGAAAATATAACAGCGTTTCTTGATCATCACAATGCATGGAATTTAGATGATAAAATAGAACGTATATTACAAGAATTTAAACTCAAGGAATATGAGCACCGTTTTGTTATATCTCTTTCTGGTGGGGAACAAAGACGTGTTGCCTTAGCGTCACTGGTACTTAAAAAACCTGATGTTCTTTTACTTGATGAACCCACCAACCACCTCGATGTCTACATGGTAGAATTTCTAGAAGAGATACTCCTAAAAGAGAAATTTACCTTACTTTTCATCTCTCATGACAGACATTTTATTGATACCATTGCCACACGTGTTATAGAAGTAGAGAACCAAGGACTTGTCTCCTATAAAGGTGGCTATCGTGATTATCTTTTACAAAAAGAGGAACGCATGAAATCACTGGCTAAAAGCCACGATACGCTACTTAAAATACTTAAACGTGAAGAAGAGTGGCTTGGTAAAAGTGTAAGGGCTAGAGAAAAACGTAACCAAGGGCGAAAAGCCAGAGTCTTTGAACTACGAGAACAAGCAAAGAAAAACCCTACACTTATACGCAAAATGCAAGTAGAACTTGAACGTGAAAAAAAGAGTTGGAGAGGTGAAAAGGGTTTGAGCAAACGTAAAATGCTTTTTGATGTAGAAAATCTAAACTACTCTATAGCTAACAAGTTACTTATAGAGAACTTTTCTACACGTATACTCCAACGTGACAAAATAGCTATTGTAGGAGTCAATGGTGCTGGTAAATCTACACTGTTAAAACTCTTTTTATCTCGACTAAAACCTGATAAAGGCAGCATAAACAGAGGTGAGTTCACTATAGGCTACTTTGATCAACATAGAGAAATGCTGAATGACGAACATACTCTCATAGAAACATTTTGTCCTGATGGTGGAGACCATGTGGATGTGCAAGGTGCTCATATGCATGTCTATGCTTACCTAAAGACCTTTCTATTTCCAGAAGAATATATGACAAAAAAAGTGAGACAACTCTCAGGAGGAGAAAAAAACCGTGTCGCGTTAGCACTACTCTTTACCAAAAATGTTGAGTGTCTTATACTTGATGAGCCCACCAATGATTTAGATATTCAAACTATTACTATATTAGAAGATAAACTCATTGCTTTTCCAGGTGCACTTCTTTTTGTATCGCATGACCGTTATTTTATAGATAAAATAGCTTCTAAACTGTTCATTTTTAAAGGAAATGGTATAATAGAAGAATCGTATCAAACCTATACTGAATATTTAGAAATAGAAAAAGAGATGAAAGAGCTTGATTCACTTGAAAATGAAATATCAATAAATTCTAAAACCGAAAGTACTATCAAAGTAAAAAACAAAACAAAACTCAGTTACAAAGAACAATACGATTATGATCATTTACCTGATGAGATAGAGGCATTGGAACTTAAAATTGCTGAGATAAATGATTGTCTTTACAATCCAGAATGTTATGAGGGAAAAGGATTAAGTGAACTAAGTGAAGAACTAAGTAAACTCAAAACTATATATGAAGAAAAAACCGATAGATATTTGGAAGTTTTAGAGATTTTTGAAGCGCTTTAAATAAGAAAGAAAATTTCAATTTTCATCATCATTCATGGTGTCTTACCAGTAAATCACAACACTACGTCTTCCCCAACGCAGTGCCTTTCTTCTGTTAACTCCCATATAAATATCAATACGTTTTCTATACCGTTTATTCATCTTATCACGTACTCTATAATACCCAGGAAGACCACCTATACGCACTCTTGTACCATTCTTCATACCATATCTCGTTAACATATCACGGGAAACTGCGATGATTTTCATACCTGGACGCAAACGATTGTTCCATGCCGCGAGAAATGGTGTTTTATCTGTTTGCCCTCGATGTGAGCTATAGGCTGTAGCAGTAACACGAAGTTTTCGTTTACCAAAAGCACGTAGCATTTTAACATCACGACTTTTGGTTCGTCTTTTTTTCAACTTTGCTTTCTTCTCTGCAGCCAATCTTTTTTTATCTGCTTCAATTTTCTTTTTTACATAGGGCAAAGGTAATTTGAGTTTATCGCCTACTTTAATCGTACTATTTGACTTCACATTATTAAATTTTAGCAATTCATCTGAATCTATCTTAAATTTATGTGCAATGGAAAGTATTGTATCCCCTGACTCTATAATATATTCTGCTCGTATAATGGCATTTATTATATTTTGGGGAAGAGGTATTTTAAGTTTTTGACCTATTTTTATTTTTGATTTATTATCTATTTTATTTAAATGCATGAGTTCTTTTGTCGTAAGATAAAATTTACTAGCAATCTTACTCAAGGCATCTCCACCTACAACAATATATTGACCAAATACTTTTTCCTGTTTTGGAAGTTTTGATATGTTTGCTTCTACTTTATCATCGACAACGGTTACTTCGAAAGATGGCTCATCCAAAGGCCATTGAAAGCGTAAAGAATCTTCCACTCTTACATATCGTTCTATCATTTCTGCAACTGAAATAATTTTGACTTTTGGTTTTTCCGGCACAGGAAGAGTTTTAGAAATAATTAATTTCTTCCTGTCTTTATCATATTTAATTTCTTTTGCCCGTATCAATTTACTACCGTAAGGATTACATACTGTTGTACCACCTACAATAACTCTACAGTCAACAATACCTTTGGCAAAGGTAAACTCAACAATAAAAAATAAATAGAGTAAAACTATTAAATACTGTCTTGGCATAACGTTATGCTAAACTATAAAAAGTTTAACATCTCTCCTTTTATAAATTCTTTTTCAACTACCACAGTATGAATAACAGGCTTAGCAAACAACCCATCAATCATTGCTGGCACTTTAACATTTGCATGTTGGCTCACCCACTTTAAGGCTTCGATATCTTCTCTAACCTCTTGACCCAACGCTTTAGAAACAGCTGGTGAAAACTTGGTCCACTCAGCAGTAGAATATATAATAGTCTTCAAAGGCTGTTCTCTAAGTGTCTCATATGCTCTCATACAAGTAGCCGTATGTGGGTCCATAATATACCCACTCTTGGCATATTTACCCATAACTTTATCACACTCTACATCATCAGAAAAAGATGCATCAAAGTCTTCTCTCAATGATGCCAGCTCATTTTGTGTCAGTTGAAACTTACCTTCTTTTTCTAATAAATCCATTAATTCTTTTGTGCGTTTCGCACCAAATTTATCACACATAATACGTTCTATATTCGAGGATTTTAAGATATCCATAGCGGGTGATTCTGTGAGTATAAGTTTTCTGCTATTCAAATCATAAGTACCTGTTCTAATCCAATCAGTCAAAATATTATTAATATTGGAGGCAATTAGTATCTTTTCAATAGGCAGTCCAGCTTTTTTTGCATAATATGCACCTAAAGCATTACCAAAATTCCCACTGGGTACAACAAGGTATATTTTTTCACCCATAGTGATTTGCTCTTTTCTTACCAATTCTAAATAAGAATGAATATGATAAATAATTTGAAAAATAATACGTCCAAAATTCACAGAGTTTGCTGCAGAAAGTTTAATACCCCGATCTTTAAGTTCCGATTTAAAATCTTCTGATGCCAATAAATCTTTTAAACTATGCTGTGTGTCATCAAAGTTGCCTTTAACCCCAATAACCTTTAGGTTTGAGGCATCTTCTGTAACCATTTGTAATTTTTGTACATCTGATGTACCACCATCAGGATAAAGACATGCTACTTTTACACCTTTTTGGTTTTTAAATGTTTCTAATGTAGCAGGTCCCGTATCACCACTTGTGGCAGCCATGATAAGATAGTTTTCAGCCCTATTTTGTGCTAACTTACTTAATATATAACCAAAAGGCTGTAATGCCATATCTTTAAAAGCACGAGTAGGACCATGATACAACTCAGAGACAAAACAATCATCTTCAATTTGGGAAAGAGGAACGGGGTTACTTGGGTCATCGAAACTATCATATCTACTTAAGGCTTCTTTCAGTATTTCTTCTTCAATATCGATATCAAAAGCTTGTAAAAAATCTAATGCCAGTATCTTGTAATGGCTAGAAAGATGTCCTTCTAAAAAAGTTTTATCTAAATTTGGAAGGGCTTGTGGTACATAAAGCCCTCCAAAACTGGCACTTGGGCTCAGTATCGCATCTGAAAAAGATACACTTGATGGTTTTTTCCCATCATTACCGCGAGTTTCAATAAATTGCATCTATATATTCCTGTATATGTAAATAAATAATCATTATATTATAACCAAAAAAACTAACAAATAGCGCTATATGCTTATATTTGTACCTACTAAACAGTAAAAATAGTTTTATTATTTTTGTTATTTTATAGAAGAAAAGAATCGTTAGTATCTAGTTTTATAAAAATGAAATCACTTATATTCATCAAGTATATTTAGGGAAAAAGAATGTCAGTTAACATAAATGATCCATATCATAACAACTAAATACAATTTGAATAGAAAAAAAAGTATTCTTAAAAGTTAAGAAGTAGTCTTTGTATCTCTATTGGTAGTCTGGCAATCTACATGAGACCCATAACTTTCTGCCCTTACCTCACGATAAGTTTAGCTTTTTCAATACAGTATAACCGTATAAAGAATATTAGCATAGGATTCCTTAATCTAATCCCTAAGAAATATACTATAACTCTATACAAGTTCCCACACCAGAACTTGTTAAAATCTCTAATAAAAGAGAATGTTCCACACGTCCATCTATAATATGTGCTTTTTTCACACCACCCCGTAATGCCTCTATACAAGCATCAACCTTAGGTACCATACCACCTTGTATAGTGCCATCAGTTTTCAACGCTTCCGTTTTTTCTATACTTAAATTTGTTATGAGTTGCATCTCTTTATCTAATACCCCTGGGGTATCTGTTAAAAAAAGTACTTTTCGAGCTTCCATCGCTACTGCTATTTTAGACGCTGCCAAATCGGCATTAATATTAAATCCAGGATGTCCTATAGTACTACTTCCTGCAATAGGCGCAATGACAGGAATAGCACCATCTTCTATAATATTATCAACAATTTCAGGATTAATATGTTCTATTTTCCCTGTATACCCAAAATATTCAAAATCTTTAGGCATACCTTTTAAAAACCCACCATCTTTACCTGAAATACCTATAGCCTTGCTTCCATGATTATCTAAAAGTGAAACAATCTCTTTATTAATCTGTCCAGACAATACCATTTCTACAATACGCATCACCTCTTTGGTTGTTACACGTTGTCCTTCTACAAACGTACTTTTAATCCCCAGGTCTGCCAGTAAATCTGAAATACTTTTGCCTCCCCCATGTACCACAATAGGTTTCATTCCTACCAAATGTAACAAAACGATATCTTGTGCAAACTGTTCTTTAAGTTCAGGACTTGTTTGTGCTGAACCCCCATATTTGATAACTATTTTTTCATTCGTAAACTTTTTGATAAATGGAAGTGCGTCAAGGAGTGTCTTTACAACCTCTATATTACTTTTCACAATCATACCCTTCTATATACTCATCAACGTGAGTGAAAATTTCATTTTGAATCTCTAATTCTAACTTCATTTCTGAAATAGGCAACTTAAATCCATCCATCTTTACCCTATCTTTTGATGTACATAAGATAGAGTTCGCATGATTTGCTTTTAACAAATTTTTTAACTCTTTTTCATTAAAATATGCATGATCCGCATAACAATATTTTTGTACTACATTTGAGGGCAGATACTTATCTAAACGTTTTGGATTAGAAATCGCTGTGACCAATATCATTCTATCTGTTGCATCTTTTATTGTTACTTTTCTTGTAAATTCTTTTTCTTCTCTTGCAATGAAATCTGCTTGTTTTCTTGTAGAATAAAATTCTCTAAATGGTCCTGAAGGAAAAGCATGATGGTTGCGTATTTTCTCTGGTTCTAAAAGAATATCATATTTGTCTATCTTTACTTTATTAAAACCATCATCTAAAATGATGATATTGACACCTCTTTTTTCTACAAAATCAATAGCTTTATCCCGATCTTCACTCACCACTACAGTAGCTTCTGGCAATGACATTGCCATCAACATAGGCTCATCACCACTTTTTTTGACATCTACCAATATCTTTCCTTGTCTACTTACTTCCACCAAACCCTTGCTTTGACGTCCATATCCACGGGAAATGATTGCGACATTTGGATACTTAGAAGCCAAATTGATAACAAACGGCGTTTTACCTGATCCTCCCACAATAAGATTACCTACGGATATGATAGGTGTTCTGTAACAGACAGTTTTTGCAAATTTTCTTCGTAACCACATACCCATACCATATATCAAAGAAAAAGGGAAGAGCCCAATAATATATACATAATGATACCACTTAGGTGAAAAAAACACCTGTTCAAAAAAAGACTTTATGAACATTCTTTGGCTCCAAGTCTTTTTATTTCATAGCACGTAAATCCTGCTTCTTTTCTTGCTTTTACATTGACATGAGGCCTATGCTTGTCAAGTAAATCATAGACTTCAAGAATTTCAAAATAAACTTCTTCGCTCTTACCTTCACGTTTACAAAGATACTTAAACCATTTATCACCCTTGAGGACATGGTCTACCTCTTCTTTAAAAATAATATTTAACACCTCTATAAGTTTTGCAATGGAGGGTAATTTACGTCTATTATCCAATTTTTTAATAATCTGTGGACTTACATCAAGTCCCGATGCTTCAAAATATCGAGGGACTATTGCCATACGGTCTAAAATATTGTGCGCTGTATTATTCGCCGCATCAAAAAGTCCAGAGTGTACGGGGAAGTCACCATAGGTAAATCCAAGTTGCCCTAAAAGTGACTGTAACATTTTAAAATGTCTTATCTCATCACATGCCACTTCAAGCCAATCTATTTTATATATTTGAGGCATATCTGGATAACGGTATACTGCATCTAAAGCCAAGTCAATAGCCGAAAATTCAATATGTGCAATAGAGTGTACTAAAGTTGCTAATCCTTCTTCAGTATCAAAGTCTTTTCTGTGTGGTAAATTTTTTGGGGATACGATGGTACATTTAGATACATAAGAAGGTACTTCAAATCGTCTAGGCAAGAAATGGTCGTCAGACATAACCTCATTTTTGCTACAATACTCCAAACACTGTGCAGCCAATAACTCTTTGACAAGAATGTCATCACTGATAATGGCTTGTTCAAGGAGTGCATAAAAATTCATAGGAGAATTATATCACATGCAAGTCAAAATACAACCTATGGGTGCCACACAAACCAATTGTTATATTATTACGGTTGAAAATAAAGATTTTATTATAGACCCAGGGATAGGTGCAACCCAATGGGTACTCGATAATGTCACAAATCCTATCGCCATTCTCAATACACATGGGCACTTTGATCATGTATGGTCAAATCAGGCAGTACAAGATGCCCTCCATATTCCTATCTATTGTCCAAAAGATGATATTTTCATGCTTACCAAATGCCCTCTTGGACAAAAGGTACCTCCAAGTAATGCTGATTATGCTGTCGAAGGAGACGAAGAACTTGAGCTTTCAGGGGTAAGAATACAATACCTTCACTTTCCCGGTCATACACCTGGTTGCAGTATCATACAGATACAAGACATATGGCTCTCTGGAGATTTTCTTTTTCAACAAAGTATAGGAAGATGGGATTTTCCATTTTCAAGTGGAGAAGATATGGTAAAAAGTTTAGAAAGAGCCATGACTCTTGAGGGTGACTATACTGTATATCCTGGTCATGGGCTGAGTACTACACTTAAAGAGGAACAAAAAGTAATGCCTTATTGGATTGACCAAGTCAAAAGGACAATTTGATTCTTATAGCATCTCCAACACCCATGGAAATGCATTGCTATGTAGCACTGGCACATTTTCCTGCAGCACACTTACCTGCTTCACACTTCATCTCAAAAGGTTTTAATTCTGTAGGTTTTGATTTTGATTCAAAAAAACCTTCCGTATAAAGTATATAAGTAAAGAGTGTCCCTAAAATCACCAAACCAAAAAATGTGTAAAGAAAGAACTTTTTCATAATGCAACCTTATCAATAATTTAAAAGATTATAACCAAAAAAAAGAATAGCTGTATAAAGAAGGTAAAAAAGATAAAGTACGCTAATAAACGTACTTATATAAAGATACTAAAGAGGTATTAATATGAAAATTTATACCCACGTCGACGAACGGTATGAATGACCTGAAAACCAAGAATACTCTTCAAACGTTTACGAATTTGGTTAATAGCTACTTCAACCGTGTTATCACTCACATATTCTGGTTCTTCCCAAAGTGCATTAATGATTTCATCTTTAGAAAATACACGTTGTTTACGAAGAGCCAAATATGCCAATATATCAAATGTTTTACCATTTAAAGAAACAATTTTTTCATCATACTCTATCTTTTTATTGGCAATATCAATCACAAGTTTATCTATATTGACTTGTGTACCAAAAAGATGTCTCATATTTGAAAGTACCCTCGCTGCAATAAGATCAGGAAACTCACAATGATGACTTATTACATCATCAATACCTAAAGCAAAAAAACCTTCTTGACGATTTTTATTTACAGATAAGATAATAATCTTGGTCTCACTCTTTTTCTTTTTCACTTCATTGACATAACGTTCAAGCGAAAACTTGACGCCTTCATCTACAATTATAACCAATTCATAATGTCTAAAATCTGTAAAATTTGTCGCATCGTACAAATCTTTAGCATTATCTACAATACAGATAAAATAATTTTCTAATTCTTTTTCAAGTTCCTTGACATATTCATCAGTGAACCCTACTGTTAGTATTCGCATATATTTCCAATCATCAAAAAGTTCTAAAACTTAAAGTTTTTCCAACTTTGTCTATTTCTAAGCGTATTTATAGCAAAATCTACCTTATTTAAAAATAAAAGTAGATTAGATTCTTCAACTAATCACACAATAATGCATGAAGTTTATACTAAGTTTGTCAAAGAGTTGTCAAAAAGAAGCTTATTTGCCCTTGATAGCTTTGATATAGACACGTTTTGGTGCAGGATAACCTTCTACTGTCTTTGTCTTATCCTCTGGATCTAGATAATCTTCAAGACTCTGTGTATCTATCCATTCTGTCTTTCTCTGCTCATTTGATTCAGTTACCATCGTTTCTAAAACTTCAACATATTCAAAACCTGCTCTATAACACCAATTTTTCAAAGCATTTACAGTAGGCACAAAATAGATATTGGGAATTTTAGAATATCTATCTCTAGGAGTCAAACATATTTCATCTTCACCATCTATCATAAAGGTATCTAAGATAAGCTCTCCGCCTTTATGTAAGCCCTTAAACAAAGATTTCAACATTGCTACAGGGTCAGACCTATGATAAAGTACGCCTAAACAAAACAAAACATCAAACTTATGTTCATAAAACTCCACATGCTCTACGCCTAAAAGTTCATAGACTATATCTGTTTTGATAAAATGATTCATAAATTGAAACTGAGAATAATAAATAGCTGAAGGATCAAACCCTATCAATTTTTTGGGTTGATGTGTAAGCATACGGAAAAGATAATACCCATTGTTACAGCCTATATCACCTACTATTTTATCTTTAAGGTCAAAATGGCGTTCTAATAAATTATATTTAATCTGACTTTGCCATTCAGAATCTATACACAATGTATTAATTTGAAAAGGCCCTTTACGCCAAGGTTTCATGAGACGTGCTGTTTCTTCAATTTGTTGTCTATTTGTATCACTAAGGTTAGAGATTTGAATCTCGACTTTGTCTCCCAATATACATGTAATGTCATCAAATTTGGGTAATGCAGCAATAGCTTCTTGATAAGGTTTGATATTTTTCCATGTGAGCCATTTTTTGCGTTCTTCTCGTAATATTTCTAACTGCATTGGTTATTTGATATACGCTTTTTTTATCACCTGTTTAAAAAGTGGTTTATTGGCTCCTTGAGAAACTGTCACATTTTCTATTTTTTGAACAACTTTTTGACCTTTAATTACCTCTCCAAAAATAGTATATCCCCCATTGAGATGCGGTGTTGGAACAGTGGTAATAAAAAATTGACTTCCATTTGTATTGGGCCCTCTGTTTGCCATTGCCAGTATAAAAGGTTTATCAAATGTAAGATTTTTTCCATATTCATTGTCAAAATCTTTTTTCCAGATAGATTCACCACCTCTTCCTGTACCCGTAGGGTCTCCTCCCTGAATCATGAAACCTTTTATCACCCTATGAAAAATAATGCCATCATAGTAGCCATTCTTTACATGCGTAAGAAAGTTTTCAACAGCTTTTGGTGCAACGTCTGGAAAAAGTTTTAATTCTATTTTTCCTACATTGGTCTCAAGTACTACAACTTTGTCATTTGCATACGCTTGAAAACCCAAACCTAAAAATAACAACCCAATTAATATTTTTTTATACATTTCTATCCTTCATTATTATCATATATCCAATTATAACGCGAATATTATTTATTTTGCATAACTAGTTGCACGGGTTTCACGAATGACATTTACTTTTATTTCACCTGGATACTGTACTTTTTGTTGTATCTCTTTTGCTATCTCTTTACTCAATAATACCGCTTCATTGTCAGACATCTTCTGGGCATTTACAAAGACTCGTATTTCTCTACCTGCATTAATGGCATATGCTTGCGTGACATCACTTTTAGCTGTTGCAATATCTTCTATCTCTTTTACTCTTTTTGTAAAGCTTTCAAGAACCTCTCTTCTTGCTCCTGGTCTTGCAGCAGAAAGTTTGTCTGCTGCACATACAGCGGCACTCTCAACTGAATCTGGTTCTTCATATCCATGATGTGCAAGAATAGCATTTATAACACTCGGGTGTTCTCCATGTTTACGACATAAATCTACACCTATATCTACATGTGAACCACCCATATCTTGGGTCAGTGCTTTCCCAATATCATGTAAAAGTCCTGCACGCAAGGCTAACTTTTCATCTCCACCCATTTCTGCTGCCATCACACGTGCTAATTTAGCAACTTCTAATGTATGTGCCAATGCATTTTGTCCATAACTGGCTCTATATTTCATACGTCCAAGCAGTCGTACAAGTTCTTCATGCATAGGAAACAAGCCCAAATCTATGAGAATATTTTCGCCCTCTTCATATGTTCTTTGTTCAAACTCTTTTAGTACTTTGTCATGTACTTCTTCAATACGACCTGGATGAATACGCCCATCCTCAACAAGAATCTCAATCACCCTTGTTGCAATAGCCCTCCTATAAAGGTTAAAAGAACTCACCAAAATGACACCTGGTGTTTCATCCACCACAATATCCACTCCCAAAAGCATCTCTAATGCTTTGATATTTCTACCCTCTTTGCCTATAATTCGTCCCTTGTGTTCATCACTAGGTAAGTGAATAAGGTTTATCAAACGTTCTCCTGCAAAATCACCAGCATAACGTGTGGTTGCCTGTGCCAATATATAGTTTGCTTTTTTTTCACCTTCATGTTTAGCTTCTTGCTCATATTTACGTACAATCCCTGCCACTTCAGCACGACTTTGCTCTTCGACTTTGTTTAAAATATATATTTTGGCTTCTTCTTTTGTAAGAGATGCAACATTTTGCATTTTATTTATAGCATGATTGATTTCATTTTGTTTTGTTTCTTCCAGTTTTTCTAACTGGGATTCTCTATCTATAATACGCTGTTCTAAGGTTTTAAGTTTCTCTTCTTTTTTGTCCAACTCTTTAGTTTGCAAGATTAATACACGTTCTCTATCATCAACTTTGGCAAGTCGCTTTTGAAATTCACTTGCTTGTTCTATCTCTTTTTCTTTTACTTTTACCCCTGCAGATTTCAGTAAGAGCTCTGCCTCATTTTCTATCGCTTTTGCTTTTGCTTTTGCTTCATATTCGTAATGTGAAAGTTGATTCTTCTTACTAACCTTTAACCATACATAGCAAATTATTATTCCTAAAACTACTCCTGCGATACCCACTACTGTTTCCAACATCTCTCGTCCTTTGACGTTCCTTGGGCGTAAAAATTATGTCTGCTTTTACATCATAATGGTCCGTGACCACCTCTTTACTGTAACACAATTTACGCGCTACAAAAACGATTTGTTTTATATACTCACTATGTTTTTCAAAAAATCTATCATACATACCTTTACCAAATCCTACACGTCTGTTAGTAGAATCCACTCCAACAATAGGTACAATCGCTATATCTATTTTTTTATTTCTAAATTGTTTTGAATCATTTGGTTCTTTTATGCCAAAACGCTTTTCCTTCAGTGGCAATCTATATTTTACCAACCTAAAACTTTTACCTTCCATAAAAGGTACATACAGCATCCTCCTTTCTTTACGTAAACGCTGTATAAGCGGATATATGTTCACCTCTGTTTTTAAAGGTAAATACAACATCACCTTTTTAACATCACTTTGCTTGATATACTTATAAAGTTTATTTAATGTTTTTTTGTCTCTACCATATTTTCCCCGTTTTGAGGCATTCTGTAATTGTTTTAGACAATCTGTTCGAAATTGTTTTTTTCTCTCTTCTTTTTTCATTATTTACCCATTATTATTAATGCTCTTTTGATATAATCAACGTACTAATTATATCAAAAGGGTCTGTGTGCGTAAAATATATACTCTTATATTGACTATACTTTCCCTTTACCTCACTGGATGTGAAGATAAAAAAGCCAATAAACATTCTTTACCATTAGAAAATACCACAGAAATTTTTACATCAAAAGATAAAAAACTGCAACAAGAAAAACATAAAAGTAACCTCTTAGCTTCACAAGGTGACACTTTTACACTTATTGATACACAGGACACCACATATAAAATCACACTTATACACAATGATATTATTTTTCATACCCTCAAAACACCTGTAGTAGTCATAAATTTTTTTAGTTTAACCTGCACTGCATGTCTTGATCAGATGGCTTCATTATCAAAACTGCAAAACAAGTATCAAAACAAACTATCTGTGATTAGTGTACTCCATGGTGATTCACAAGGTAATTCAATGCTAAAAGATATCCTACAAAAACATCATATATCACATTTTACCTCTCACAGCAAAGATGATGAAGGTTTTTCAAAAAAATTGTATGATACACTTCATTTCAATGAAAATACGCCATTGCCTCTGACAGTCATCTATCAAAATGGCAAGTATTATAGTCATTTTGAAGGGGCTGTTCCTATAGAAATGATACATCATGATATACAAAAATCTATGAAAAAATAAAGGTCAACCCATGTTCAATCTTTTTAAAAAAGTTTTAGGCAAAACAAATAATGCCATCAAAGAAGTTGCCCCCACCAAGAAAAAGAACCTTACACAAGATGAATTTGAAGAAATATTGCTTGAAGCTGATGTCAACTATACACTCGTTGAAAAACTTTTGGAAGGGCTCCCGGAAAAAATCACCAGAATCCAAGCTTTTAATTCACTTATCTCTGTATTTCAATACAAAGCTGACTGGAAAGACAGTGATGCAAAACCATTTGTAGAGATGATTATAGGCGTCAATGGTGCAGGGAAAACAACAACTATATCTAAGCTTGCATATCGGTATATGGAACAAGGAAACTCTGTCATTTTAGGGGCTGGAGACACCTTTCGTGCAGCTGCGATAGAACAACTAAGCCGTTGGGCAGAAAAACTCAAAGTGCCCATCATTGCCACACAACAAGGACATGACCCCTCTGCGGTAGTTTTTGACACCATAGCATCTGCTAAAGCCAAAGGTTATGACAATGTCATCATTGATACAGCTGGAAGG
>DQVJ01000291.1 GCA_015661795.1 Sulfurovum sp. | reverse complement strand
TTTTCAGATGTGCCTACCACTTCAAATCCTGTGGGGATGCTCTCAGCTCTATCTCCATGACTCATCCATACAGTACTGTCATTTGGTATATCTTTAAAAATACCAGAGTCATTTTCTATTTTAAGTTTAGATTTCCCATATTCATGATGATTTGCTGCTACTACTGAACCTCCAAAATGTTGTGTAATAAGTTGCATACCATAACAAATACCTAAAATTGGTAAACCCAAATCCCAAATACCTTCATCAGGTTTATATGCATCTTCAGCATAAACAGAAGCTGGTCCACCCGATAATATAATCCCCTGTGGTTGTCGTGCTTTTATATCTTCAAGACTTTCACGGTATGGGACAACTTCCGTATAAACCCCAGATTCTCTTAATTTTCTTGCAATGAGTTGTGTATATTGTGAACCAAAGTCTAATACTAAAATAGGTACTTGTTTATCCTGCATCATTACCTAAGCCTCTTAGCTTGTATTTGTGTTCTTGTCATCATATATTTCCTTATATTTATATCAATAAATCTATAGTATCATGTATACAAAAAAAGCCTAATTGGCAAAAAGTAGACTAGTTGGGTTCCATATAATGTGAGCCCAAAGATTCTACCCGACCCAATGCCGCTTCAACGATAGCAGAAGCCGTATTTAAACGTAATTCAAGTAGCCTGCCTATCTCTTTATTTTTCATATCATAAATAAGATTTTTTGCTTCGTGAAGCCCTTTAGTCGTACGTATAATGCCTATATCATCCCACATCACTTGACGTAATGTTTGTTTATATTTTTTATCGTTTTCTTTATGTAAAATATTACCGTAATCTTTCTCAAAAGTAGGTGTAAGCACCTGCTGATGTCCTTTGGCTAAAAGATGTTCAACTGCACGATTTGCAAAGACAACTCCTTCAAGTAAAGAGTTTGATGCCAGGCGATTTGCTCCATGTACTCCTGTACATGCTGCCTCACCGATCACATAAAGTCCTTCCATACCTGGGATACAGCCATGGGTATCACACTTGATACCACCATTTGAGTAGTGAAAGGCAGGTGAAATAGGTGCTCTGTCTTTGGGAAAATGATATCCTATCGCAGCAAAAGTGCGTGTGATATTTGGAAAACGTTGTTCAAACCACTGCTCTTCAAACATAGAAAAGTCCAGATATGCCTGTTTACCTGTTTTGCGCTTATAATCAAAAATACCACGTGAAACTATATCACGACTTGCCAACTCACCTTGGTCACTGTAATCAAATAAAAAACGTCTACCCTCATCATCAACGATATGTGCACCCTCTCCTCTTAATGCTTCAGTCAATAAAAGTTTTCTTGCATAAGGCGTATCCACAAATACAGTTGGGTGAAACTGCATAAATTCCATATCTGCGAGTTCAATGCCCTTTTCTACACAAATACCATGAATATCTGCCGATACTGTTCGTGAGTTTGTATTATAGGCATACAGTGAACCAATCCCACCTGAAGCAATAATAACATCATTCGCATAAATCGTTGTAGGTTCATAATTAACCGATGCTTTCACACCATAACAACGTCCATCTTCTATCAATAAATCATACACCAAGGTATTTTTTTGTAATTGATGCATGTTTTGGACCATCATAAAATAGTGCATATAACGTCCAGTAGCATCACCTCCTGCATGTACAATACGTTCTACTGAATGTGCAGCTTCTTTGGTAAAAAGGATATTTCCCATATCATCTTTATCAAATTCCATACCTTTGTCTATTATATCTTTTGTAGTCTCAAGTGAGGTACGAGAGAGAATCTCAACAGCTTCTTTATTGTTATGATATCCTCCTGCTGACATGGTGTCTTCCACATGAACAGGAACATCTGCTTCATTTAAAGCAGTCACCATACCCCCTTGCGCATAAAAAGTATTACACTCCCAAGGGATATCCTTACATACGACCAATACCTTTTTACTTTTAGGTATATTCATCGCAGCATACAGACCTGAGATACCTGCACCTATAATGAGAACATCATACTTTTCCAAAAGCTATCCTTTTTTCATTGTATTTTTTTCTGCAACATACACCGGATTTGTTTTATGACCACATCCTACTAATACCATACAGCAAACAGATGCTATAATAAAATTATGAAAAAAGCGTCTACTATTTTGTCTCATCTTACTAATCAACCTCAATTTCGATATTTAAAAAAACAGATTTGTTACACGAAGTATATCAAACTTCTAGGTAAAAAATACCAAAAAGCTATAGCATTTGTCTATATAAAAAATAATATCCTTTATATTGCGGTAACGCATCCAGGCTTTAAAATGGAACTCAATTATAATAAAGATGTATTAAAAACTGTCTTCACGCAGTTTACTAACCATGACAATGAATGTAATATGATGCAAGCGGACCAAGTGGTGATTTTCCATAGTAAATACCATCCGATAAGACGAGAAAAAGAAAAACGTATCACTGTTCCTTACTATACTGAACTCTCAAGTAGTGACTTTAACATTGAAAGCAAAGATGAAGAAATTATCAAAAAATTTGAACAAACAAAAAAGCATATCAAATGCAATCAATAATCCAAAACCTCCCTGTTTCTGCTGGGGTATACCAGTATTTTGATAAATATGGCAAACTCCTTTATGTGGGAAAGGCAAAAAATCTTAAACATAGAATTAAATCATATTGGCGATTTAAGCCAAACTTTTCACCTAACCTTGCACAGAGTCCCCGCATCTTAAAAATGCTTCATGAAGCAAAAACATTGGAGTATATTGTAGTTGAAAGTGAAGAAGATGCTCTAATACTTGAAAACTCTTTAATCAAACAACTCAAACCCAAATACAATATTTTATTACGTGATGATAAAACTTATCCTTATATTTATATTGATGAATCTGTAGATTATCCACGATTTGAAATTACACGAAAAATAGTCAAAGGAAAAGCAATCTCCTATTATGGTCCATTCCCCACAGGAGGAAGAACATTACTTAATGCTTTGTATGAAGTATTTCCACTGGTACAAAAAAAATCTTGCCTAAGTGAAGGAAAAGCCTGCTTATTCTACCAAATAAAAAAATGTCTAGCCCCATGTGAAAAAAAAGTCAGTGTAGGAAGATATAAAGAAATAGTCCTTCAAGCTAAAAACGCTATTGTAAAACGTAAATATCTAACCCAAATATTAGAAAAAAAAATGACTCAACTTGCTATGCAGGAACGTTATGAAGAAGCTGCACAACTACGAGACTCAATTGATACAATCAGCACATTAAGTATTTCATCAAATATTGATCTGGCCAATCGTACTAATCTTGATATTTTTGCCATACTCAATGGTAATGAACGTGGTGTCATAGTAAAGATGTTCATGAGAGAGGGAAAGATTATATCATCTTCGCATAACTACTTCAGACACACACATGTATATGATAAAAATGAAGCCTACAAACAGGCTCTCTTAGAATTTTACACCATTGACACACCTAACATCTCTAAACAAATTTTAACAGCACACAACTTTGATGAGAGTTCACAAATTGCATCTATGCTCTCAACGCGTTTTGATAAGAAGATAGAAATACTTACACCCCAACGTGGTACCAAGGCAAAGCTCACCTTACTTGCACTTGAAAACTGTAAAACATTACTTTCCAAGCAACTTGACGACAATATCATCGAACAAAAAATCGCTGATCTTTTTGACCTCTCCGCCATCCCGTATCGTGTAGAGACATTTGACAATTCTCATATGATGGGTGTAGCGACCGTTGGCGGCATGGTCGTTTGGGATGAAGGACAATGGGATAAAAGTAACTATAGACGTTATGAACTACATGCACGCGATGAATATGGGCAGATGAAAGAAATGCTCACCCGCCGTATA
>DQVJ01000163.1 GCA_015661795.1 Sulfurovum sp. | reverse complement strand
TGGCATATGATCTTCAGAATAAATTAGTTATAGCTATCTCTTCTCGGGCACTTTTTGACTTGGAAGAAGAAAATACTATATTTGATAATGAAGGTTTGGAAAGTTACTATCAACATCAACTTGAACACTTGAACACCCCCCTTGAAAAAGGTTCTGCTTTTAGATTTGTACAAAACCTCCTTGCTATTAACAAAAAGTTTGACAATAAACTTATAGAAGTTATCATCCTCTCTCGAAACAATGCAGCTACAGGATTACGTATAGGACGTTCCATAGAACACTACGCTTTAGACATAGAACGTACAGGGTGGACGGCAGGTACTCCAGTCTCACGATATTTAGAAGCATTTAAAGTAGATTTATTTCTTTCTGTGCATACACCAGATGTTGAAGAAGCAGTAAACACTGGTGTGGCAGCAGCTACCATACTTCCTCATACACCCATTACAGCAGAAGAGTCTGACATAGTTAAAATAGCCTTTGATGGTGATGCAGTACTCTTTGGCGATGAGAGTGAAAAAGTATATCAAAAGGGTGGACTAGATGCTTTTATAGCACACGAAAAAGAACATGCCAAAAACCCTCTTTCTAAAGGACCGTTTTTTAAGTTTTTAAAAACTATCTCAGAAATACAAGACAAGTTTCCCATGGAGTCTTCACCCATACGCACAGCACTAGTCACGGCTAGAAACTTCTCAACCCATGAGAGGGTACTAGGGACACTAGAAGGTTGGGGTGTACGTGTTGATGAAGCTTTTTTTCAAGGAGGTGTCCAAAAATATGAAGTCATTAAAGCCTTTGGAGCAGATATATTCTTCGATGACCAAGACGCCCATTTAGAGCATACTTCAAAAGAGACTCCCTCAGCTAAAGTACCCTATGTTCAATAATATCTCTTCTATTCAATTATTTTAATACTAATTAATATTCAATTAATACTCTTTATGTATAATTCGTATCCCAAAAAGATATTTATGAGAAAAATGATGTAAAAGTAGAGCGTATGGAATTTTATTCAGAATTAAACAGTGCAATAGGTCTATTTATCGTCTTAGAAGTTATCATGATCAGCCTCGTTATTAAAGCTACAAACAATTTGGAAGTATAGTATACGGCTATTTTCTTCTTTTTTTGTAAAATTCACTTTTAAATGCTTCAAATCTTTCTTCTACAATAGCTTCTCTCATCTCTTTCATTAAATTCAAATAATAATAAAGATTATGAATAGTACCTAATCTAAAATAAGTAATTTCTCTTGCTCTATATAGATGCCGTAAATAAGCTCTCGAGTAAGTTTGACATACTATACAATTACATTCAGGGTCTATAGGACTTTCATCTGTAGTATACTCTGCTTTTTTAATGTTTACTCTTCCAAAGCTTGTAAAGAGTGTACCATTCCGTGCATTACGTGTGGGCATCACACAGTCAAACATATCTACACCACGTGCCACATTTTCTACCAAATCCTCAGGTGTACCCACACCCATCAGGTAACGGGGTTTGTCTGTTGGCATAAACTGTGTCGTCCACTCTACCGTGTCATACATGTCCTGATTGGCTTCTCCAACAGAGAGTCCCCCAATGGCAAAACCATCATAATCCATAGCACAAAGCTCTTTAGCTGACTTCTCTCTAAAAGCATTGTCTGTGCCTCCTTGTATAATGGCAAAAATATTTTGCTCAACACCTACACCTTCAGCTTGTTTTTTTCTAAAGTAATCGATGCTCTCCTGTGCCCAACGTGTCGTACGGTCAATACTGGCTGCGATACGCTCTTGTGTGGCGGGTAGGGCTACGAGGTCATCAAGTATCATCATAATATCTGAACCTAAATTGTGCTGAATGTCTATCACTTTTTTTGGTGTAAAATAGTGTTTTGAACCATCTAAATGACTTGCAAAAGTAATCCCACCTTCATCTATCTTGACATTATCTGAGAGTGAAAAAGCTTGAAATCCACCACTGTCTGTAAGAAAACTTTTAGGGTATTTTGTAAAACCATGCAGTTTTCCCATCTTTGCCACCACATCATCCCCTGGACGGATATACATATGGTAAGTATTCGCCAAAATGATTTCTGGCTTAACAAATATAGCCAAGTCCATAGCATCTAAAGCTTTTACTGCACCTACAGTGCCCACGGGCATAAAAACAGGGGTTTGAATAGTCGAATGTACTGTCTTAATGGTGCAAGCTCTGGCTTTACCATCTATTTTATCTATCTGAAATTGCATTGTGTTATAATATCCCTCAAAATAATTGAGAAATTATATCTTTATTTTACAAAACGTAAAGCATCATAGCTCACTATCATATTTGAGTCTAGACACTTTCTATTGTATACGAATACAAAGTCAGCATCAGAAAATAAGTTATGTCTGATTGGACATCTTATTAAAAAAGGGTATTTACATATGCAAAACATACTTATCTTGGCAAGTGGTAGCATTGCCAAACATTTTATTGATTGGATAGGTAAAAAAAGAGTAGCAGAAAACCAATATTACGTAACCTGTTACAAAGCAGGCACTACACCTGAAAAACTAGGTAAAAACATCACACGTATTGATGCTGATCCAACAAGTTTTTCAAAACTTAGTCATATTATGTCAACTACTAACTTTTCTGATGTCTTTGTCGTTTTGGAAGATAAAGAAGATGCAATCTATACACTAAAAAATATTGCTTTGATAAATCCAAAAATGAGAACCCTGTTACTGAATCAGTGGGATGATGAAAGCATAGGGAAGGAATATGACAACCTAACTATCATCTATTCTCAAGAACTGATGGCAGCCCATTTATATGACCATCTCCCCAATGTTCCGTTAATTGCACAAAATGTAGGTTTAGGCCGTGGTGAGATTATGGAGATACATGTTCCTTTTGGTTCATCCTATGCGTATAGACATGTAGGCTCCATTTTACAACGTAAATGGAAAATAGTAGCCATTTATCGTGATGAGAAACAGATACTTCCAACAGCTGCAACCATGATTCGTCCCAACGATACACTTCTTGTTGTTGGTAAACCTCTCGTTTTAGATGGTGTATATAAAACGATTAACAAACGTATAGGACTTTTTCCTGAACCATTTGGTAAAGATTTGTATCTTATCTTGGACTTCAGGTTTGATATTGACAATGCTGAGATTTATTTACAAGAGAGTATTTATCTTTTAAATAAACTTGAAAACAAATCTTTATATGTACGCATTTTATATCCTAATAACTTTAAGCTGATTGAAGACTTAAAAACATATGAATCCGATATAGTAGATATTTCAGTTTCCTATGAGAATAAACCTGTAAAAACCATTATTGAATATGATATTAATGAAAAAGATATTGGTATAGTGATGAACAGTATCAAAACATTTGAAGCGGAGAATCTAAAAGAGACACTTTATTCCCTCAAAAAATTGGTTTATCTATTTGGTGACAGACATCTGTATAACATAAAAAAGTGTGTCATCTTGATGAGTGAAAATGAAAAAATGGAATCAATCTCTGCAACTGCATTTGATATATCTGAATCATTAGGTCTTAATCTTATGCTTTGTGATTTTGATCCAGATGGGGAGTTTGAGAGTAAAAAAATGATTATTGAGCACTATGAGACGCTTACACATATTTTTAATATGAAAATTAATATTGAACAAAAAGTTGCCAACCCGATACGAGAACTTACAAATATGAAAAAAATACTTCAAATTGCACCTTTTGAACGTGACCTCAATACAGATAATTTTATGAAGCTCATTTCAACAAAAATACAAGATTTTATACTAACCACAACCAGGCACCCAAAATTACTTGTCCCTTATGCACTTTCAGAAACAAAAGACGAGTCAAGAAATTATCCAGAGAGACGTCATAGTGATTTTTAATGACACTTGGGCTATAATAGATAGAAATTATAATCTGTGTAAGGTTTCCCTGAATGATAGTCCCCATCGAATTAATAAACGCCCATACCGTTAAATATAATATCACTATTGATACATTACCTACACTTCATTTTGACACATCCGTCGTTGTCGTAACCAACCCAACAGTATCAGGACTTCACCTAAACACACTTTTAAATAAACTGGATGTTGAAAAATTAAATGTTGTCACTATTCCTGATGGAGAAAAGTATAAAACTTTGGAAACTGTAGAAAACATCTTAAATGAATGTTTTGAATATAAACTTGACAGGAAGTCTCTTCTGATTGCCTTTGGTGGGGGAGTCATAGGGGACATGACTGGATTTACTGCCAGTTTATATCAAAGAGGTATTGACTTTATTCAAATACCTACTACACTTCTCAGTCAAGTAGATGCAAGTGTTGGTGGTAAAACTGGCGTAAATACCAAATATGGGAAAAATCTTATCGGGGCATTTTATCAACCTAAAGCAGTATATATAGATCCATCATTTTTAACCACATTACCTCCACGTGAATTTGCTGCAGGTGTTGCTGAAGTTATCAAAATGGCTGTAATGTTTGATAAAACATTTTTTGCGTATTTAGAAAATGTTGATTTCAACAATACAGAAACCATTAAAGAGATGATCCGTAAATCTGTAGAACTTAAAGCATGGGTAGTAAACCAGGATGAAAAAGAAGCTGGAATTAGAGCTGTTCTGAATTACGGACACACCTTCGGACATGTCGTTGAAAATGAAACCAACTATACAACTTATTTACATGGAGAGGCAGTCGCCATTGGTATGGTTATGGCAAATGCATTGGCGGTTGAATTAGGTATGTTTAGCCAGGGTGAAGCAGAAGCGGTAGAGACACTTTTACGCAAAGCTGCTTTACCTACAACATATGAAATTAAAGATGTAGATGATTTTTATGAACATTTTTTCTTAGACAAAAAATCTTCTAAAGGAAGTATCAAATTTATTTTACCACAAGGATTGGGTGGACATAAAATAGTTTCTGAAATTGATGAACAAATTGTTAAAAATGTATTACAAAGCTTTGGGGCAAAATAATGTATTTAAAAAAACTTTTTCTACTCATTGTATTGATAAGTTCTATTGCTCTTTCAGAAACCACTCATACTGTCAAGCAAGCACTTCATGATTTGAATAATACTGTTTCAGATGAAAGCAAATCTATCAACGTTGAAGAACTTCTACTCCAACAAACAGCTATTAACAAAGAACTTTCTGAAAATAATATTTGGTCTAAAATATATAGTAACTATCATACCTATCAAGAATTAAAACAACAAAAAATTTTACTTGATGCTGAAATAGAAGAGTTGGAGAAAAAGAAAAAACTCTCAAAAGAAAAAAGAAAAAAACTTGAGACACTTCAATCAACAAGAATAACCCTTATGGGAAAACTACGTTTACTTCAAGAGTATGAAAAAGATCCATTCAAGAAATTTTTGACACCACCCGTCATAGATAAAGTGCCTAATGTTGAAAATCCTTTTGCTATCATTGGTGCATTATCTTATAGAGAAAAACTCAGATCTGACCAAATAGAATATGCCAACCGATACTTTTCTTTACAAAACATAGTACAAAAGTATAAAGATAAAGAAAAAATTATTATCAAACTTCTGGAACATGACCCAACAAATGAAGAATATATTAAAGCCTTACAAGACACTCAAGATGAGATTAAAACATTTAGTGCTGTACTTGAGATCTTTAACACAACTGAAAGTGTCTATACTAAAAAAATAGATGAAATTGAACTAAACCTTAGACATGATATACAAAGAGAAGTAGAAAAAACAAGTGTGATTGGTGCAATTATACTCTTTTTTGTTTTTCTTTTATTTTTTATTAAATATCTTGTTCGAAAATACATGTCAGACAATGAACGTTTTTATACCATTAACAAAGCACTAAATATTTCCTTTGTAAGTATTTTATTAATTACTCTCCTTTTTGCATATATAGAAAATGTGTCTTACCTTGTAACTATACTTGGTTTTGCATCTGCTGGTATTGCTATTGCAATGAAAGACTGGTTTATGTCTCTTATGGGTTGGGCGACGATTGTACTTGGAGGTTCTATTCATGTGGGTGACCGAGTAAAATTTGTCCGTGATGGTGTAGAGTATGTAGGAGATATAGTAGATATCTCCATGTTACGTATGACTATGCATGAGGATATTACATTAACCACATACATGGTCAACAGAAGGGCTGGACGTATTGTTTTTATTCCTAACAACTTCATATTTACGGATATGATATCAAACTACTCTCATGCAGGTCTTAAAACGGTATGGGATGGTATAGATTTTGTAATAACCTTTGATTCAGATGCAAATAAAGCTTCACTCATTGCAAAAGAAATTGCAAGAAAATACTCCAAAGGATATACGGAGATAACAAGAAAACAGCTCAATAAACTTAGAAGTAAATATGGGATGAGAAATACCAATGTTGAACCCCGCATCTTTACACATATAGAGCCTTATGGTATGAAAATTTCAGTATGGTATTTAACAAATTCATTTGCAACAATGACCTTGAGAAGTACCATATCTATAGAAATTATCACCCGTATACAAGAAGAAAAAAGTATCCAGATTGCTTACCCGTCACAGTCTATCTTCATGGAAGATAATTTACAGAACCATCACAAAAATATGAATGATACACTTCCCAATAAAGAACTAGAATAATGCAGAAAGTCTATTTTAAAACCTTTGGTTGTCGCACAAACCAATTTGATACCCAAGTAATGATGTCTAAACTCAAAGACTATACACTAACCAATGATGAACTACACTCAGATTATATTGTGGTAAATTCCTGTACTGTTACCAATGGTGCTGATTCATCTGTACGTAACTACATCTCTTCGATGAAACGTAAAAACCCAAATGCCAAAGTGATACTTGCAGGATGTGGTTCTCACTCAAAAGGAGAAAGTCTCTTTGAAGATAAAAAAGTTTTTGGTGTCATAGGACACTCCGAAAAAGAAAATATTAATACCGTACTCAAAAATGAAAATCCTTTTTACCAAATAGGTGATCTCGAGCATATCGACTCTACCATTGTTGAGGAGTTTGTAGGTAAGAGTAGGGCATTTATCAAAATACAAGAGGGCTGTAACTTTGCCTGTTCATACTGTATCATCCCTCAAGTTCGTGGTATGGCACGTTCTCACAAAGAAGAAACTATATTAGAGCAAATCAGTAAATTAGCAAGCAATGGATTTGGAGAATTTATACTTACAGGTACAAACGTTGGATCTTACGGACAAGACCACAATACCTCTATGGCAAAATTACTTAAAAAAATGAGTATGATTCGCGGTGTCAGACGTATACGTATAGGTAGCCTAGAACCTATACAAATCGATGATGAATTTCTAGAATTGCTTGATGAACCTTGGATGGCAAAACAATTACATATTGCACTACAACATACATCAGATAAAATGTTAAAATTAATGAATAGACGTAATACATTTCAAACTGACTTAAATCTTTTTCATAAAATAGCATCCAAAGGGTATGCTTTAGGGACGGATTTTATAGTAGGTCACCCTGGGGAAGATGACAAAGAGTGGGATGAAGCTATTTCCAGAGTGAAAGAACTCCCACTTACCCATGTCCATGCTTTCTCATATTCTAAACGGGATAATACTGCCTCAGCTATAATGAAACCAGAAATACGTGGGAATATCGCTAAAGAACGTCATAGAGAACTTACAGCAATTATCAAAGCTAAAAACTATACCTTTAGACGTGAACATACGCAAAACCTTGAAGTACTGCTTGAAAATGGCAAAAATAATATTTTTTATGGTTTTGATCAGTATTTTAATAAAATAGAAGTTAAAAGCAATGAAGACTTGAGTAGTAACTGGGTCTTTATTAATGATGTGGAGGTAAGCAATGAAGGCAACAAAGCTAAAATTTAAACCAAAAGACTTACATATAAAAAATACTAAAATCATTGTTATTTTGTTGCTACTTCTCATCTCACTACTTGCTTTTGCTATAGTAAGAGACACAGATAAGCTCATCACACATCAACAGGCAAATAAACTCTACTCAAATGACCTTATAGAGAAGATTATTGTTGATGGTGAATATATACGAATAAAAACAAAAACACAATCTTATAAAATCTATAAAAATGCGATCAATACAGATGCATTTTTTTCTAAATATTTAGTGGAAGTAAATGAAGCTAACAGCTATATATATGATAGTTTATCACTTTTACTTCTACTTGGCGTTTTTGCATTTATGTTTAACCTTGTCAGAGAAACAAAACTTCAACGACTCAAACAGATTCGTTCAGTCTCAAAAGTAAACAATACTGTTGATAGTGAATCTATTCAGGCACTTACTTCCAATGTCACATTTAATGATGTAGCTGGGATTAAAGATGTAAAAGAAGAACTTGAAGAGATTATTGATTTTCTGAAAGACCCACAAAAGTATCGTGATTTGGATATACGTCTTCCCAAAGGTGTACTGCTTATGGGGCCTCCGGGAGTTGGTAAAACACTTATTTCCAAAGCTGTAGCAGGGGAAGCGGGCGTACCTTTTTTCTATCAAAGTGGCGCATCTTTTGTACATATTTATGTGGGTATGGGTGCTAAAAGGGTTTCTGAACTTTTCAAAAAAGCCAAACAACTCGCACCCAGTATTATATTTATAGATGAAATAGATGCTGTAGGTAAAAGCCGTGGTGAATTTAGAAATGATGAACGTGAAGCCACACTCAATCAACTTCTTACTGAAATGGATGGCTTTGAAGACAGCTCAGGTGTTATCGTTATAGGAGCGACCAATAAACTGGATGTTTTGGATGAAGCACTGCTTAGGGCAGGGCGTTTTGACAGACGTATCCATATTTCGTTACCTGATTTAGAAGATAGAGAAAAAACATTAGAACTTTACCTTGCACATAAACCTAATAGTGTAGATATCCCACAAGTTGCCCGTATGACTGTAGGATTTAATTCTGCCGCACTAGATACACTTACGAATGAAGCTGCTATCTATGCCATGCGTAATGGACGTAAGATGGTAGAAACAGATGATTTTGAAGCCGTAAAAGAAAAAGTACTTTCTGGGAAACGTAAAATACTTTCATTTACAGAAAAAGAACGGGAAATACAATCTGTGTATCAAGGAGCAAAAGCAGTCATAGCAACTTGGCTCGATATTGAGTTTGACAAAATAGGTATAGTCAATACCTTGCTTATCACACAAGAACATGAGATATTATCTCGTTCTAAACTCATTAATAAAATCAAATTTTATCTTGCTGGGAGTATCGCTACAAATATACACTATGAAGAACAGTTTACCAATGCCAGTACTGATATATTCCAAGCAAAACAACTTGTACATAAAGTGATCTATGAGTATGCCATGAGTGAAAATTTCATAGTGACACCACAGCAAGAAGAAGCACTTTTACGTGAGTCTGCCTCAGAAGTAACTGCATTACTTCATACCTTAAAACAAGCACTAAATGAAGTATCAAACTATCTTTTAGTGCATGAAAATATCACACATGATGAATGCAAAGCGATTTTACGTGAAATATTTTAATGGTTTTTCTCTTGAGAAAGAAGAGACTTTTTTTACAGAATATATGACAACAGATGTCACTGCTATTGTAGGATTTTCATATGGAGCACAAAAGGCATTTGAATATGTTTATACCAGTAAAGAACGTATCGATACACTTATTTTACTTTCTCCCGCATTTTTCCAAACAGAAAAAACCAGCTTTATCCGTTCTCAATTACGCTATTTTGAAGCAGGACGCGAAGCCTATGTGAAACAATTTCTTTTAAATGTAACATATCCCTCAACCATTGACTTGTCACCTCATGTCAAGGTAGGAGAGAAAAAAGAACTTGAAGCGCTTCTTACTTATACTTGGGATAGGTCAAAAATACAAGCTGTACTTGACAGAGGTACTACCATTGAAGTTTTTTTAGGTAAAGAGGATAAAATTATTGACAGTGCAAAAGCATTAGAATTCTTTTCACTCACTACAACATATTTTATTAAAAATGCAGGACATTTACTTCAAGGGAAACTATGACAAATATTGTTATTACAGGTTGTAGTTCAGGAATAGGACTGGAGACAGCCATCTATTTAAATGATAAAGATATTAACGTTTATCCCACTGCTAGATCTCTAAAAGATGTAGACATGCTCAAATCCTTAGGTTTTAAAAATGCAATGCAATTGAATGTTACAAAACCTTCACAGATAACTGATGTGATTAATACTGTTATCGCACAGGAATCCAAAATTGATGTTTGGTTCAACAATGCTGGTTTTGGGCAAGCAGGTGCACTAGAAGATATTCGTACAAATATACTTAAAGAACAATTTGAAACCAATGTCTTTGGGTTACATGAATGTACACGTCAAATCATACCTATTATGAGAGCACAGGGATATGGAAAAATCATTCAGCACAGTTCAGTATTGGGACTGATTTCTCTCTTTGGAAGAGGGGCTTATAATGCTAGTAAATATGCTATAGAAGGACTTACAGACACTTTACGTCTTGAACTTGAAGATACAAATATCTATGCAGTACTGTTAAATACCGGTCCTATTACAAGTAATTTTCGTAAAACGGCTATGAAGAAACTACAAGAAAATGTAGATATAGAACATTCTCTTTTTAAAGGGACTTACCATAAAATTCTATCTGGAAAGCATAAAAAAGTACCTTTTAATCAGGAAGCTGATGCAGTGGCACGTGTTGTATACAAAATTATTGTAACACAAAGACCAAAACCAAGATATTATATTACTACAGCCACATATCTTCTTGGGTACTTAAAAAAAGTTTTAAGTACCCGTATGCTTGATAAACTATTGTTGAAACTGGGATGAGATATCTACATTAATATTTAGATACTGTATTACGTCCTGCCGCTTTAGAGACATACATGGCATTATCTGCATTTCTTATAGCTTCTTCCAAAGGAATGGTATCATTGAGAAGTGAGATACCCATACTGAGTGTTACTTTTATAGTAGTCTCATCTCTAGCATAAATGGTAAGTTTTTCAATAGACTCTCTTAGTTTTTCTCCAACAAGATAACCGTTATTGATGTTAGTGTCAGAAAGAAAAATTAAAAATTCTTCCCCTCCCCATCTGATAGCTACATCTTCTTTACGGATATTCTCCCTAATACATTGCGCGACTTCTTGCAAGACAAAATCACCAGTCTCATGTCCATATGTATCATTAATTCTTTTAAAATAATCAATATCACACATCAGCATCACTCCATGCGTGTCACCAACCCTATCCATACCATCATGATATCCACGTCTGTTATAAAGACCTGTAAGAGGATCTCTTTTTAAAAAGAATTCTAAATCTTTTTGTATTTTTTTCATCTTTTTTAATGATTTTTCTCGCGAATATGCATACAAAGATGAGAAGAAACTAAGTAAAATAAATGACAAAACAATACGTACTTTAAATTCCATGCTGTAGTTTGCTTCCAAAAGCATATTGTTAGGATAAAATAAGATAACCGAGATAATGACTATAAATATGATAAGGTCAAGAAGTCCTTTTTTAAAACCATGTATAAAAAGTACTGTCGGGGGCAAAGCATAAATCCATAGGGGACCCGTATTATTCACTCCCCCTCCATAGACCAGATATATCATAAGAGCAAAAAAAAGATATAACATCATATAGCTAGCATAGATGTGATTGGCTGTTATTTTTAAATAAACAAGGTTGATAAGCAGTAGTAGTGCACCACCAAGTAAAAATGTGGTCAAGATATAATCAGAAGTTGAAAAACCTAAGAGACCGAGTATAAAAACAAAAATGAACCCAACTACAGAAAAAGTATATATGGTATATATTTTTAATGCCTCTTCTATATTATCTGGACTAAAAAATCCACTAGAGAGATACTCTAAAATATTTTTTACATTTTTTAACATCATTGTATTCATCACTGTCCCCCTTACAAGTTAGCCCATTCCTATGTAGCTTGGCAATCTTGCAAGAAACCCATAGTTTTTCCATCCTATCGTCGCAGAAAGTTTGGCTTAATTTTACATATACTAAAAGATATTTTATCTAAAAATTATAAAAGAAGGGATTGGATTAACCGTTGCATATTCTAAGCTCAAGTAAGCTATAGTATTTGGAAATTTAGAAGGATTATTGAATTTAATGGATAAAATAAAAATTGGTGTGATAACAACAAGTGACAGAGCCTCTCAAGGTATTTATGAAGATATATCAGGTCTTGCCATCATGGACACAATGAAAGAATATTTACTGAATGAATGTGACTATGAGTATAGATGTATCCCTGATGAACAAAGTTTGATAGAAACGACTCTTATTGAACTCTCACGTGAATATTCTTGTGATCTTATCGTTACCACAGGGGGTACGGGACCGTCTCCAAGAGATGTAACTACTGAGGCTACAGAAAATGTATGTCAAAAACTTCTTCCAGGATTTGGTGAACAGATGAGAGCCGTAAGTCTTCAATATGTCCCTACAGCTATCCTTTCGCGTCAAACTGCTGGTATATGTAATGGTTCTCTTATTATTAACCTTCCTGGAAAACCTAAGTCAATCCGTGAATGTTTAGATGCTGTGTTCCCTGCAGTACCATACTGCATAGATCTTATCGGTGGTAGTTTTATGGAAGCAGATGAAACTGTCATTAAAATTTTTAGACCAAAGTCAAAGTAAACAATATGAATGTAGATTATATAGAAAAAAAACTAAATGAGATATTTAAAGAACTAGAAAAAGAAGTGATGGAGGTTTTAATGAATGAAAACCTGGATAGAAAACAAACCAACCTTCATATGAAACCTCTTACATCTACGAAAAAAATACTTCAAAATGCACTTGAGAGTATTAAAATGGTAGACAGAATAGGGCGTGAAGACCTGGAAAAATAATATGAACAATATTCTGATTTTACTCTTTTTTACTCTATCTGTTCTACTGTTTTTTTGGGGAATATATAAAACAACAAAAACACAAAAAAAGATTTATATGTGGTTTTGCTTCCCCTTTTTACTTCTTATGGTAGGAATGTTCTTTATTTAACATCTCTTGTAGTCGTCATACCTGCTGCTAACCATGTTTGCATACCACCTCTATACCATTTTAGTTTTTCTGCGGGATACCCGATTTCTAACAAAGCATAAAGCATATCAGGTGACTGGGAACACCAAGGCCCGTTACAAAAGACCACCAATGTTTTTACTTTAGAAAAGTCATACTCTCCCTCTTTGTCTTTTTTCACCCCAAAAAGTTTTAATGCATCTTCAAATTCAAACTCATACTCTTTTTTTCGTTTGATATAAATAAAAGGAATATTGATGGCTCCAGGGATAGTAAAATATGCATACCATGATTCTGTACGACCATCAATTAAAAGCATTTCATCATTATGCTGCATCTCTTTTATAAATGCCAGTACTTCAAGTTCACCATAGGTTTCAAGATCTGGATCCAAGGTGATAGGTAAAAGTTTTCCTTTTGTATGTACAAAAGTAGATTTACAAACAGCAGGTACAGACTTATGGGCAAAGTCTCCTGTCCATAGATTTTTGTTA
>DQVJ01000078.1 GCA_015661795.1 Sulfurovum sp. | reverse complement strand
ATGGGGTAAACAAGCCAATAATCTTCAAACCAAACATCTTCGCGGAGAAACAAGAGATAGGGATAGCCAAACCCTACATATACAAAATCTAAACAACAAAACAACGTGAAAGAAAGCGGGGAAATAGAATCATATTCAATAATTGAATATTTGCTTTCACAGACACACTATGCCATTGTAGTTCTAATAATCAAAACCCAGGATGATTTATAATCTTTAATAAATAATAATTAATAATAGTTTTCACAGTGTTAGTCACTACGATCTTTATCTTTGAAAGAGTGTTAAGAGGCGTACATAAGTGCTACAAAATTTGAGAATGTGAATTTTGATTAATTATATTATCAATTCCTATAAAGGTATCATATACACTTACTTTGCAAAAGCCAAAATAGTAAAAATAAGAAATTACAAGTCTGTGCTAACCTAATAGCATTTCATTTGAGTATTTTTAGCAATTTTTATTTGATAGTTTTAACGATATTTTTACTCGGCAATCTAGGTGTTTAGGTGATGACAGCATCTTTAATGTATAACGAGTCGGCGCAATTTCGTAAGATTAAAGCTTTTCAAGCGCTTGTTGAAGAAGATATTAAAAGACTCAAAGAAAATCATTACAAAAACGATGTTAGTACTAGGCTCAAAATAAGTGAGATAAAAAGTGTATTGAGAAATGCAGGTTTTAATGAAAATGATATCAAAAGCATAATTGGTGAATGGATAGAAAAAGGTCTTATCATCGATTATGGGGATAGTAGTTATCGTACCATTTATGGTGAACTTATTTATAGACTAGCTCATATTGCTATTAAGCCTGGTCCTAGCCTCCCACTAGTTTTCCATGTTAAAACTATACATAGAAAACTTCCCAACTTTAATGATCCGGATTACTGTTTTCCAGGTTTTTGTAAACGTCGTAGCTTAGATATAGAAAAATTATTTATCAAGACTGTTGGATTTCAAGTTGCTAGGATTCTTTTTAAAGCACTTCGGAAGATCAGACGTTATAAAGGTTTATCATTGTGGCAATTCAACTGTCTTAAAAGAATACTTGAAGACTACAGAAGTGCAAAGTTTGGTAACAGAGTATATGTTCTAATGGCTCCTGTATCGAGCGGCAAGACACTCGTATTCACATTAGCTTCTATAGCTTTCGCATTAAAAAACATTTTATCTGGAACTGACATAAGGCCGGTAGCTATATTTGTTTATCCTCGTAGATCTTTAGCTACAGACCAATTAAGAAGACTTTGGGAGCTTGTATACAAGATTAATGAAGTTCTAGTTGAAGAGGGATACTCTAATAGAATCATGATCGGTATTGATGATGGGGCAACACCACGCCGTGTCAAAGATCCTATTGAGTTTAGATGTGAATGTCCTCATAATGATAAGAATCCAGTGATAGTAGACGATGGTTATGTTATTTGTAAATATGGTAAACATAAGGAGATACTTGCTACCAAAGAAAAAGTTTGGGAGAAAAAACCGCATATACTTCTAACTAATCTTTGGATTATACATCAAGGACTTATGGACTATGAAAGAAGAGAACTTTTTGATAATGCCATACTTTTCGTATTTGATGAAATTCACGAATATTATGATGATAAGGCTGCACATTTAGCCTATGTTATTAATAGAATTGTAGATGCAAGAAAAAGGAAAAAACTCCACTTACCAGCATTTGTAGCCTCCTCTGCCACCATAGCACAAGATCCTAATAAAGTAAAGAGGTTCATTGAGAGTAGGTTTCAAGGTTTAGAAGTTATATATGAAAATGATATGATTTATGAAAATCTAGAAGAAAAAATGAATACGATAGATAGATTAGAAATACATGCATTTGTTGCTCCAAACCCATACGTAAGTGGCGAAACCGTCTTTCAAGAAGTTATCAATTTACTAGCTACTTGGGCCTATGCTACGCGACGTTACAACGGTAAAGGTTACAAGGTTATAGGATTTCTCGATAACGTTTCGGAGGTAGAAAGGCTTTACAATTTTATATCAAGGATAATTGTTGAAGAACGTGCAGAGTTTGCAGATCATATAATATATTGTAAGAAAGATTCAAGCTATGAAGATCCTTATTGTTGGATACCCTTATTAACAGGAAGACCTAAATCAACGGCCATAAAAGTTGAAGGTAAGGAAGACATCTTTTGTAAAGTCTCTGAAGAGGTTAAGGTTGCTATAGATAACTTCACATTTACAAACAAGGATTTGGCAAAGAGTATACAATACCATCACGGAGAACGTAGTGTTAGAGAGAGAAAGGAAGTCGAAATAGGATTTAAGGGTGATAAGTACAATTGTGTTCTTGCAACCTCGACGCTTGAGCTTGGAATAGATATAGACAATGTATCGGTAATAGTGCAGTACAAAGTGCCACCTACTCCGGAAAGCTATATACAGCGAGTGGGTAGAGCTGGAAGAAGAGCTGATACATTCTACATAGCCTTGGGTATACTAGTATTGTCGAACTCGCCAAGAGATCTAATCCATTTGTCAGGAAGCATGCAAGAAAAACTTACAACATTGGATCTGCCTAATTATCGGCTGCTAGCACCCACAGAAAACATAGCTATTAAAAATGCTCATATGAATGCGCTCTTCTACGATATATTGTCCGAACGAAAGTATTTATATTCAGATTTTAATGAGCTGGTGATAAAAGCTAAAGAGCTAAAAAACCTTCGTAGAAAAAATACCAAAAGTTTCATAGAATTTGTTGAGCAAACACAGCTTTTGCTAACAAAGATAAGAACTCAAAATATATTAAAAGCTCTTGAAGAAGCTGCACAAAGACTCAAACTTATAGAAGAATATAAGAATATTCAAATTAGTTTATCGAAACTCGAGCAATTACTAGAGCACGTATCAAAATATGAGGAGTTGAATCCTGAACAAGTAGAGATTAGTTTACACAAGAACTACGATAAAGCAATGTACCTATTGAACAATCTAAAAGATTTATGCATGAAATTTACTCATATAGCAAATATTGTAAGTAAAGATAAGAATCTTAGTAATGTTAGTGAAAAAATTCTAAGTCATATTGAAAATATAGAAAAATCAATTAATCAGTTAATTAAACTGCTACAAGATAGGATCGGCGAACTAAAGCAACAGCTAGAATATTAGGGGATTTGAAGCATGGAAGCTGATCAAACAAAGCACGAAAAGATTAAGTTAAGTCAAATAATAGACAAAATAATAGACGATATGAGTAAAAGATTTAGTGAGCTTGTACAACTTACATCTGCGAATCACCATCTAATGTGGATAATTACTGATATTTTTAACAATGCTAAACAAATGCTAGAAGAGTATAAAGAAGTGAGTAGTGATATAGATGAGGCAATTAAGATTCAGCCTGAAGAGGCTATTCATGTAATTTATGGCCGTCTATTGAATTTAAGAAGCTATAAGTTGTTTTCCATATTCACAGCGCTGAGTAGAAGACTTGATCCAAACCCTCTACTCTCAAAACCTCTACCGGTTACAGAAGTAAAAGTGGAAATGTCCGATGACGAATTTGGCAAAGTTAGAGAAGTTACTAATGCCTTCTACACTTGGACACCATTAAAACCTAGACTTTTCGATAATGGGATATATTTTACTATATTACCTTTGCAAAATATGAAAATATTGTCGTGGTCAAAAAATAGTATAGGTCTTGCAACTACTATTGAAAAGAGTGTAAAGTATCCTGAATGCGAAAGATTGCCAAGTCATGGCGATGAAAATGTATGTAGGTTTGAGCGATTACCCTATCTTTGCATATATGTTGGTAAAAATGCCAAAAATATGTGTGAGAGTAATAAATGGTGCTTAGGCTATGTCTACCCTAGCGGTAAGAAATATGAAAGGTATGCGGTATATGCATGTTTCAAAAACTATGAAGGGCAGCATTTACACTTTATCATGGGAGGCGATGTTATTGCAGCTGAAGGTGGTGCTAGAGACATAGCAACATCTTATTGTCAGTTAGGGTATTTTATTTCATCATCTTATTACCTAAACTTGCAAGCCTCTAAGAATAGAAGATGTCCTCTTGAAGAATTAGCACAGCTATCAAGAAAACTTGACTCTATACCAAATATAGATCTGCCACGGATATGTCGAAAGTGTGCTTCAAGAAAATATCGATATTTATCAAGTGAAGAGTCTTTACTTCGCCT
>DQVJ01000018.1 GCA_015661795.1 Sulfurovum sp. | reverse complement strand
AGATATAACCGGAGATTCCCTAGAACTTGCACGACGATGTCAGGCAGACGGAAAAGAGTGGGTAGTCTTTTGTGGTGTTGGTTTTATGGGACAGTCTGTGAAGGTTATAGACCCGGACAAACGTGTGCTTATGCCAAAGATAGCCTGTTGTGCCATGGCACGTATGATGGATGGGTCTTACTTTGAAGAGTCTGTAGCATACATGGTAGAGCGCGGGATCGCAAGAGAAGACATCTTGCCTATTACCTACATTAACTCTGATGCTTCAGTCAAAGCAAAAGTTGGAGAGATGGGTGGTTATGTGTGTACCTCTTCTAATGCCTTTAAAATCATTGAAAAAGGTTTAGAGACAGGTAAAAAAATACTCTTTGTACCAGACAGATGTTTAGGACAAAACTTCGCCATACAAATGGGACTCAAGTCTTGTGTCATTGGTGTAGAAAAAGATGGTAAAGAGTGTGACCCTAAAGAAGCAGACATTATCTGTTTTAACGGTTTCTGTTCTGTGCACCAACTCTTTACTGTGGACGATATAGAGTTTTACCGTAACAAATTTCCTGGCATCAAAATAGCGGTACACCCAGAGTGTGATCCTGCAGTGGTAGCAGCGGCAGATTTTTCAGGTTCAACTTCACAGCTCATTAAGTATGTGAATGACTTAGACCCTGAGCAAAAAGTAGCCATTGGTACAGAGTATAACTTGGTAAACCGTATGCGTAAAGGAAACACCTATGTACTTTCGTCTACCAAACCAGAGTGTCCAACGATGAATGAAACGACTTTGGAAGACTTGTATAGCACACTCAAGTCTATAGAAGATGGCAAACCTATCAATGAAATAGTGGTTGAACCAGAGATTAGAAAATATGCGAATATGGCTTTAGAACGTATGTTGGCTCTAAAATAGATAAGAGTGTTGAAGTAGAGGAATCACCAGACCTCTCGGTGGGATGAAGGAGCAGTCTAAAAGTGTATTTTCAACGCCTGACCCTTTAAAAATCAATCACAGACCTAGAAAGAATCTAGGCTGGAAAACACCAAATAAGGTATTTTATGGATTAGAAATGCTTGCCTAAGAGTTATTTGGATATGATTTAAAAATCTAGGGATTGCATTTCAGATTTAAATTTTGGTTTTATAGTATTTTGAACTTTACACAGTTTTTCCCAGATTTTTTTGCTTCATACAGTGCCTTATCTGCACGCTGTAGTATGGTATGCATATCATCACCCTCTTCTTTTATTGTTAAACCAAAGCTTGCTGTCATGTGTCCTATATGTTGAAATTTATTCTTTTCAACAAGTGTACGTAATTGTTCAACTTTTTTTAGAGCATTTTCCATATTTGCATGTTGTAACAACAATAAAAACTCTTCGCCACCCCACCTTGAAAATACATCATCACCACGAATATTTTTCTGTATTAGTGTTGCAAATTCTTTTAAGACATCATCACCTGCTTGATGACCAAAAGTATCGTTAACAGATTTAAAGTCATCAATATCTATTACCACTACAGCTGCCTCTTCCTTATCACGTATTATTTTTTCTATACGTGTATTAAAATAACTCTTTTTATACACACCCGTAAGCGTATCCATCTGCATATTATGTGTAAGTTTTGTTACCTTTGTAAGCGTAAACAGTTTATGTGTAGACTCAATCCATGTTGCTTTTAATATGAAGGTGTCATGGTTAATAGTAACATACTCTTCTTTATTCTTTACGCGTTCAAAGAGATCATCATAACTTTCTAGTGTTTCATCTAAATACTCATAGATTTTTAAGTTTTTACGTCTCATGTCTATTACTCTCTTCATATCAAAGTATTTCATAAATTGGTCATTGGTGTAAGAGATTTCATTATTGTGTGTGACAAAAAGAATAGCATTTTGACTGTCAAGTATTTTTTGTAAGGTATTGTTTAGAAGTATAGATTCATTACTGTACTGTAAAAGCTTTTGTTGTGTGAGTGTGGTATCTGTGATATTATGGAGTAACACAAGTACCGCGTCTTTATCATAGTATTCTACTGATAGATTTACATAGTACTCTTTTTTATGCACTGATTCTAATACGTATGCCATAGACTGATTAGAAAATATTTTTTGTATCTCTTTTTCTGAACCAAAAAGTTCAGGGCAGTATTTTAGTACATCATCACCTCTTTTGGGTACTGCTTCCAAATATTTATCTAAACCAGAAGAGGTAGCAACTATTTTAAATGTTTTGTCTACTAAAATATATTCGAAAATATCTTTGGAGAGAATGGAGTTAAGGATGTTTTGTATATGTTTCATGACAACATATTCTCCATAAGCGTCGTAAAGAGTTCTTCTACATTTTCACCATTCTTTGCTGATGTTAAAAAACTATTTTCATCTATGTTTACATTCATTTTGTCTCTTGCTATCTCACTTAACATATCACTTTTGTTATGAGCCACAACAAACTTCGCATCTGGATTTTCTAAAAGAAAAATATCTTTATGTGATTCTAATCCTTCTACAGTTTCCTTACGTGTCAGATCTGTTACAAAGATAGCTCCACTGGCTCCTCTGTAGTAGCCTAAGGAGATTTTTTTGCTTGGAGTTGAGCCTTCTATATCCCAAATAAGCAGTTCACATTCGACACCCTTAAGTGTCAAGTGCTTCTTAGAAATTTTCACCCCTATAGTTGTAAGATATTTATCATCAAACGTACCATCAATATATCTTTTAACTAAACTTGTTTTCCCAACAGAAAAATCTCCTAGTAAAAGTATCTTTTTTCTAATCATTTATTATTTCCCCTAACTTGTTTAATATCTTTTTCTCTTTCAATGAAAATGTTATTTCTATACGCCTAGATGCATTTTTATCTTCTATCCCATCTATTATGATGTTTTTACTGCTACCATAGCCTACAGCTTTTATATATGTCTGTATATGATATTGCTTCACTATCTTTAGTCTTTCAAGATAGTGCTTTATACTCAAAGCTCTTTTTTTAGAAAGTGCAATATTTTTTTCTTCCATACCAGAACTATCAGAATGACCCTCTATGATGATTGCATCTAGGTATTCTTTATACTCAACAAGTATCGACAAATATTTCTCAAATACCTTAGTGAGTTTTACAATAGCATTAGGTTTATAAACTGCATCACCCGCTATAAACAATGATAAGGTTCTAAAATCTAATGAATGCTTATCAATACTATAGTACTCTTCAGACCCAAAAGCTTTGTCAAGTCTTGAAAAGATTTCACTTTTAACTTCAAGTATTTTTTTTAGTGCTAATTTTTCTTCTTTTAGTACAGTGATTTCATCTGTGGTACTTTTGAGCAATTTACTCAAATAAACTTTTGAACCTTCCAGATCACTTTTAAGCCCTACAATCTTTTTTTGTAAACCATTCACAGTTTTCTCAAAATTATGTTCTAAAAAGGCTAGCTTTTTTTCTACTTCACCTAACGAACCTTTACCTAAATGCGTAACAGTTTTAAATCGTTCATCTAAGTATGTCGTAGGTACAGTCAAATGATTGACTATACTTTCTTTACTGTGTCTTTTTATAATTTTTTCTATCTTATAGATGACATCTGTTGAAGCTACTTGTCCTTTAAGAATGAAATGCCCATCTTGTTTACTTATCTCAATTTCTTCACCAGTTTGACTAAGTACTCTTTTCTCTAAAGTATGCTGAATATACCATCCGTTAAAAAGATAAGCCCCATACCCAAGCAACAACACAGCCAAAAAGACAACTATAACCTTCGCAGGATTTTTCTTTTTATCTTTGCTAACAGGTTGTGATGCATAGATATAGTCTTCCATTTCCATAGACAGGTTTAGCACTTCACTGGCACTGT
>DQVJ01000129.1 GCA_015661795.1 Sulfurovum sp. | reverse complement strand
CCAATAGCATTAACGTGGATATAGACTTGAGCAAGTATGAACATGTAAACACTCAAACCAAACAAACGGTAAATGATCTATTCAGGCATCTTTTAACCGTACTGGATAATAACTTTTCTACAACAAAACAAGAAGCTATCTATATCGAAAATAAAAAGCAGTCACTATTAGACAAAGAGGATGCATTTAAAAACGAGCTAGAAAAAGTGTCAACAGAAGCAAACAAAAAGCTACTTGATATCGAAGCAAATCACAAGCAGATCATCTTAAAGCTTCAAGAGTCCAAAGCTGAAATAATTGATAAGTCCATAGAGTTACAATCCAAAAATGATGAGCTGATCCGTGAACTTAAAAGTATATCCAGTGTAGCAGATCAAGTGAAAAATGTTATGGCTGAAAACAAAGAGCATAGGGAGCAAATCAAGTGTGATGCTGATAGCCACAAAATTGAACTTCAAAGAGAAAAAGACAAATACCATACAGACATTGATGCAGGGATGGACAATATGAAAGCTATACAGCGAGAAACAGAGAATTTAAAAAAAGAGATTTTTGAAAACTCTCTTAACCTAAATCAGGCCAATAAGCAGGTTACGGAACTAAAAGAGTATGCAAGTAGTCAGTCCAAAGAACTTGAAGAGACAAAAGCTGCACTCAACAAGGCACTAGGAAAACTGGAAGTGCTCGAAAAAATAGAAGAGGAGGAATAAGCACAAAAGCCTTAAATAGTGAGACTATAAATATCATCAGTATATATGGACACACCTTGCCGGAGAGGAGAGAAGTACAATATTATTTTCTTCTCCATATCTTTTTCTCCTCCTCAGTCAGAGTAGCTTCATATTCCTCAAATTCCGCTTCCAGCTGCGTCTGCAGCTCATCATCTAATACAATTTCATCTTCAAAAACATTTTTGTTTATTCTAAAAGTAACAACTTCACCATCGAGTACAACATAGCTATATTCTTCACCTTTATATGTAAATATTGCAATCATTATTCAACCTCCAAAAACTGTATACGCACATCTTGCTTATCTATAAAACGTAAACTTCTATACTTTCTCATACCCGTCCAGATGATCCCTATACCAAGAATGCCTAGTAGAATTTGGCCCAAATATTGCTCTGCAAATTTTTCAATATCAAAAAAGTACATGATGACAGTACCAACAGTCACATCAAGCAAGATCAGTACCATGACCAATTTAAATGTTTTTTTCATGCTGATTTCTCTTTTTTATTTAGTGTACTGTAAATTTTTTCTTGTAGTTAAATATCTTTCAAATTGTCATATTGTCAGTCTCTGTATATGACTACACAACCATCTTCTTGTCTACATACTCATCCCAGTTCATCTCTCCTCTTACCATGCCTGAAATCAGCATAGCAGCATGGGCGGTAGTACGCGTACCGATTATAATATCTTCATCTCCAATCATCTTTACCTTTTGTCCCAATTGTGCTTGTGCTACTTTACCAATAAACCTTACCGCCAATCCCAAATTAAAGCCTCTTTGTTGATATCTTTTTATGAAGTGGGATTTATGATCTATCGAGATACAGACCTCATATTGAAGCGTATAGAGATACCCTCTTTTCTCTACCCACTTCTGGGAATAGACATACTTAAGTTTATAGCCTCTGGAGAGTATTGCCTGATCTTTAGAGATACGTTTGCCTGTGATGACACTTTTACCATCACAAATCGTAATCTCTTCTCCATAAGAGAGATTTGGAGAATGGGCGTAAAAGATACGTATAAGAGAAAGATCAAAATGGTGCTTTATCCAGTCATCCCAAAAACTCTCCTCCGCATCCAATCTTATGTTATGCAGTGGAGAACTCTGCTACACTAAAATACCTTTACGTATCTTTTTAGGGCTATTTCTTTGATAAGTTTCATCTTTTGGAATGATTGTAATACTGCCCATACCCTACTCCCTTAAGCTAACGTAATCTTTCTTAGTTAATCATCATTTATATTGTACACCGGTTTTGTCTCTGTGAAGAATGCTATTGCAGCAATCAACGCGATAAGAGAGAAAAAACTGCCAGTACACTATAAATTGGGGCTTGAATTAATGAAAAGGCTAGACCGGTAGTCCCAGATGTGTTTTTTATATTGTAGTAGATTACTGCAAGAATCAAGATTACCCCTATGCCTATCAATATCTGCCCATTAAGGAGATCCTGATTTTTTTCAAGGGCATTCATATACCATTTATAGCCAAAATAAAGCAACCCATATCCAACTGCACTTATCAAAAAATTAGCCATATTGAAGAATTGGTAACGATATTTTTGAATGGTATATTCATTAACTTTTACAATCAAAAGATAAACCAAAAAGGCTGCGATCAATATACCGATAATTTTTAAGACCAACATAGTTTACTTCCTTATTTTGGTTCAATGAGCTGTAAGGTTAGGCTTCCCAACCATTACTATATCTCTTTATATATAACTTTTTATTTAGACAAAAACTGGATAAACTCTTTGTCAGACTTAGTATTAAATCTGTAGTGTTTGTTTCCAAAGGCTGCCATCTCGTATGTAAAGTAATCCTCAATTGGTCCTGGAGTTGGTCTGTAAATTTTATATACCTGTTTAACACAATCACTTGCTTTGTACTTTATTGAAATTCTTTCGGCCATATTACTTGCGGCATAATATGAAGGCAGATATTTTTTACTACATTTCCATGCCTCACTCAATGTTCCGTTTGCACTTTCATCAACAAAAATACCGTGTAATTTCCAATTTTTCTCTTTAGGTCCAAACGGTTTCCCCATTGAGTTTATAAGTGCTCTTTTATTATATTGACACTCAAGGTACCTGATAGCATATCCGGGCTTCTTGCTACTGCTACATGATAAAGGTTTCACACCATTTAATATCATAGGGTGCAAAGAAAAGTCCAAGCCCTTATTTTGCCACTCTTTCACCTTCAGTGTTACGGTTGTACTTCCATGAATATTAATCATAGATACTTTCATTCTAAACCCCTTGTCATACATAAGGTGTGCATATCTATAAAAGAAATGACTATGCCTTGGATCCGCACCCCAGCTAAGTGAATATTGTTCTGCCTTTTGTCCATTTGACAATGTAATAGGTTTAACCGACTCCACACATCCATTCATCCCCAATACTACTGCTGAAGCCAGCAATATACCTTTTAGTTTTTTATTCATTATTTCCCATTTAATATTTATTTTGATTGCATAACTTTATATATAAAGTTGAGTAAATAATTATATCGCAATAGAATATAAAAACTTCTTATATAAAGGTACAATTTGCGAGATTCTGAAGAAGAAAATAGTGACTTTACTCAAAAGATATATGAGCAGATAGGTGCCAATGTAAAAAGGTTGCGGGAAGAGAGAAATATCACCCAGCTTGAGCTCTCACACGCTATAGGTCACAAATCAGTATCCGTAGTTTCATGTGCTGAGATCTGTCATAAAAATTACCATTTCAATATTGAGCACCTCAGTAAAATTGCATATGTACTTGAGGTAGATATCTGTGAGTTTTTTAAAGAGATTGAACTTTAAACTTACACACAAGTAAAGATTCTCAACTAGGGTTTACCGCTAATAATAATTTTTCAAAAACTTGATTAATATCTGTGTAAAGTTACTCAAGTATCCTATTGAAAGGAAATTCCTAATATTCTCCACATCACCCTCATAGCTTTTTATGTAGCACAATACGCAACATATTCACTCAATATCGTCTCGAACTCTTTCTGCAGTACAATGGGTTCAAGTATCTTAATGTGAGGTAGCCATTTTTTCATAAGAGAAAATACCTCTTCGTTGTCAGTAATAGAGATTGTCACTTCAGCTGTTCCGTCAGGATAGAGTTTCAGTATTTGATTTTTGAGTGGCTTGCGTTGGAAGTAGACTTTTGCAACACTATCAAGGTAGAGTGTGACTTCAAAATCCTCTTTTTCTGGGTCAAACCATATATTTTGGGATTTAGAGATTGATTTCAAGAGCGTCTCATTGTATGCAAATGTCTCCTCTTGTATGGTAAGGTTGCTCATTTCTTTGAGATAGAATTTTGGATAGTAGTGTTTATGATGACAAAAAAGATAAAAAAACCCATCAAATATGAGAATCTTATAGGGCTTGACATCGGTATAGTATTTGATGTCATCGGGTTTATAGTGTCGTTTATAGTGAAAAGAGATCATTCTATGTTGGGAGATGGCTGATTCTATCTCTTCTATCATGGGGAAATATTCAGAGATATTCTCTACGTCGATACGGGTATAAAAAGGAGACTTTACATAATGCTCTATACGACGCAGGGCTGCTTGTGCCTTAGTGTAGAAGCTTCCTCCTATATCTGCAGAGAGACTGTCTAGCATCTTAATCGCTGTAGAAGCCGTACTGAGTATATTCTTCTCTTTGCCTAAGGTAAAACGTTTACCGTCATCAGCACGCACAATACCATAGTTACCCTCCAGTAATTTTTTGAAATCTCTCTGTATCGTTTTTGTAGGTATATTCCACTCTCTTGATAGTTCTGCAATGGAAAGGGATTGTCCATTTTTGAGACGTGTTAAGATGATGTTGTGTCGTTGGTGTTGATGTAGTTTCTCCATCTTTTTTCTTCCCCTTTTATATATGGTGACACATAGTGTCCATATAGTACCCTATCATTTCTTAACTTCAATAAAAAAGGATCTGTATGAAAAGTAAAATATGTAGTTTTTGTGCTTTTGAAGAGGATGCGAGCATTTCTTTAATAGCAGGGAAAAATAGTTATATATGTGCGAATTGTATCTTCTCTGCTTATCGCATAGTGTTTGGTGACTTAAGGCCTAGTGACATAGAGGTAGAGGAGTTTAAGAGTAAAGTAGACTTTTTTGAAAGTATACGACTTCCTCAAACGACTGGTATAAATAATAAAATTAAAGACTTAAAGGAGAAAACATGTTAAAAAACGCAACGTATCTATTTAATCAACCAAGAGGTAACTTTCATCATTCAGAAAGTAGATGGTGTACTATTGCTCAGATCGCATTGATCTATCTTTCGAGTATAAAAGGGAGTGAACTTAATGTATACCAATCAAAAATTAATCAAGATACAACAAAGTGGATTACAAAAGCTGAAGAAGAACCAAAAAAACTTTTATTGGGAGATTGGCGAGTGGACAATACAATTGTAGAGGGAAATATCAAACATATCTTCGGAAACGACCCGATTATAGATAGTCAAGTCTTTCCCAATATTATCTATAAAAATGAAAAGAGCAAAGAGGTCAAGCTTATCGTCGTAAGAACGATAGGCAGAACGGTACGTGGACGTAAAAAAGAGGGGCTAGATAACATAGACAGATATTTTCAGCTGGTCGAGAAGATACAATCAGAGGGATGGAAGTGTGACCTCTACTATCTGATGTCATACGGACATGAAGATGAGGGAAACCAGTGTGAAGAAGGTATTATCGATGAATCAAAAAGACACCAAGACTGGAAAAGACTTGAAAGTGTTAATGCAAAGATACTGTTGTGGGAAGAGCTCTTCTCTTTGATAGAAGATAGTGAGGTGTCTAAGTATATTGACCCAAATCTAGTACAGTATACTTTGATGCCAGATTAGGTCTAAACCATATACAATATCTGATATAATCTGAACAAATAAACTACCCCGCTGCAAGCAACGGAGTATTAATCTGATATAAATTTATCATCGGGACGGAACCCTCGATAAATTACTATTGACGGACTCCAACCGATGCAAGCATCGGGGAAATCTTTCAGATTATAAAAAAGAGGATAGTGAGAGTATGACCATTGCATTTGTATGCCCGGACAGTTTTAAAGATTATGAGTTTGCCAAAAGAGAACTTTCTACCATTGATAGTCTACAAAATATCATCTGTGCCACGAGTAATTCAGCAAGGCTGATGGAGGCGTATGTCTCTGAGTGTAATGGCATAAAATATCGTCACGAAAAAAGAAGTGGAAAGCAAGCTAGAATTCGCAGGATGATAAAAGATGCTGACAAAGTCATGTTGATTGAATACATAGACCATAATCGAAAGAGGGTAAAATATTCAAGAACTCAAATTGCTTTGGATTATATAAAAGAGACAGGTAAAGAGTTACAATTTATTGAATATAACAGAACAGAAGAAGCAAAGTACAAAGATAAAGCAAAACTACTTGAAGAGATAGAAGATTTTTGCTTGCCATCTAATTACCTATATAAAGAACGATATAAACATCCTTTGTCTCAAGCACGACATGAGTTGAGAGATGATGAAGAGATCGTTCTGTTTGCAGTAGAGCGTTATGGATTTGCATTTGATTTTGCTTCAAGACAATTGCAAGAAGATAAAGGTGCCGTGATCAGAGCTTTGCATATATGCACGGAAGCTTTTCCGTATGCTTATGAAAAGCTGAGAAAAGAGAGTGAAGTGTTGGAAGTACTTCAGAAGTGTGAATCTAAAAAAAAAGAGGCAGTGCCTATATTCAATGCAACCTGTTTATTTAATCAACCTACAGGTGGATTCCATCACTCAGAAAGCCGTTGGAGCAGTATTGCTCAGATGGCATTTATCTGGTTATCTCAAAAACAAGAGGAATTGACTGTTTTTAAATCTACAATTACGGATAATCGTAAGAACTGGTTGAAAAAATCCAGCAATAAACTTTCTTTTGAAAACTGGACGATTTCTAATACAATCGTTGAGGGACAGATAAAATATATTTTTGATAAAAATCCTTTGATAAACAGTCCAATGAAACCAGATATCGTCTGGGTAAATCAACAGGTAAAAAAGATAATATTAATTGAAGTCAAAACCGTAGGGGCTACAGTAATAGGTAGCTGTAAAGAGAATCAGGATCAAGTAGATAGATATCGGAATTTAGTAAGTAACTTGTCCATAGATGGTTGGCAGTGTGAGTTATACTACTTGATGTCATACGGTCATGAGGATGAGAGCAAAAAACATACAGACTGGATACGCCTACAAAAGGATAATGCCAATATACTTTTATGGGAGGAGCTTTTTTTTAAGATTGAACAATCGGATATTGCACCTTATATTCATTCGGATTTAAAGCAGTACACTTTAATGCCTGGGTGGATATAGATAGTAGACACATAGTGTCCCTATAAAATATTATACTTCTTCAAAGGAGTATGAAATGCATATAGACAAACAACTTATTCGACGGGCAAGGCAGATAGTATCTTTTCATCGTAACTATTCGATTAGTTTTTTGCAGAGAAAACTTGAGATCGGGTATAACCGTGCAGCTTTTTTAATAGAGATTATAGAACAAACTATAGTAAAAGAAAAAAAGCTATATATGAGACTTTGGTCAAAAAAGAAAAAGAGATTTCGCTATGTTAAATAATGACATAGATATTGATAGTTTAGTAAGGCATGAAATTTTTTGTGAAGATGCAGATGAAATATTCTTCGATGAAGTATATGGACAAAGCTTTTCTTTAGCAGATAAAGCACTAAAATCACTACTGTTAGATAAAACAGAATGGTTGAATGAAGTATTGATTGAAAATTTTCAAACTAAATACACAAGTCTCAGTGTGAGTAAACTTGATGAAGTAAGCCTATTAATGTGCGAAGCTGTTGCTATCAATGATGAAAAGTGTATATATGATATTTTTATGGCTGCCGTACATACAAACTTTGTCTCTTTTAGATCAATGGTCTATCTTCTAGAAAAAGCGACATTTTACTGTCAAGATTATTTTTATCCATACAAAATTTTTTCTTATATGGAGAAAAATACACGTTACTCAGTTGACTATCATTTATTAGCTAACAGTTTAGCAGGAATCTTTGAAAAATATCATATTGTAAACGCTGAAGCAGTTAAAAATTTATTGGACAAATCCAAAGAAAAGATGAATAGTCATTATGAAAAAATTTCTCTCTCTTTTAGCTATCTTCAAAATGGTTACCTAAAAGAAGCAGAAGAGATATTTAAGCCCACTATTGACTTAATTGTTGATGAGATCAAGGATGGCAATATAAGCTATCAATTAGTAAGATCTCTGATAATGGCTTTGGGTGAAGAGTATGAGATCGAAGATGATATTGGTCACTCTTGGGAATTAGAACTTTCAAACAAACTTTACGGAGCGTTTTACAATGATAAAAATTAAAGAGTTTATAGATGATTTGGCAGAGATTGAGAAGAGTAATGAGCAGAAAGCTCACAAGAAAAACCAAAAAACACCACGCAGTACCAAAATGCCAAAAAGTTTTTTTGAGTATCCCATATACCAAGAGCTACGTAATATAATCATCTCAAAAAAGAGTACACAAATCATACCCAGAAGATGGGATGAGCTTACGATAGACTTTAAAAATAGTTCAGTTAGAACTTTCAATCTATGTGATGAAAAGGTGTATAAAGTATCCAATGCTTACAATTACAATGAAATAAAAAACAAGAATGTATTTATTGTAGTACCATTAAATGGTGTGCTGTTTAAAGATATTTACAATGAGTTTAAAGAGCAGATTGATATATTTGTATTTGTGCAAATTTCAAGAAGACTGATGCAAAAGAGTGGATATAGCGAAAGTCAAGATATACACAGCTGTGATACAGGGCAGGTAATACAGTCCATTTTATCTTTTTTAATTAGTAGAGACTGGATAGATTATCAATCCTGGATAGCTGATTATCAGAAATTTGATTTAGATCTTGATGAGCTATTATCTGATATGGCACGATATTATAAAGATGAAGAGCTATTGCACTTAATTGTTCGTTTGAAAACCTTATAAAATATAATTTAGGTTTTCAAAAAGTATTAAAAGATCCATATATCTTTACCCCAAATAATGCTCTGTAATACTTGCCCTAAAATGCTTCATCTCCCAACTTACGCCTTGTAATGCCTGCTCATAGCTATAGCCATGGTCTTGATAGGCACGTACTCTGTTTTGTGCGAAAGTCCACCGAAACCCATGTGTACCATGAGGAGTAAGCCCTAATTCTTGACAGCTCTGCCTAATATCATCGGCATACTCCTGATAATTGATCCGAAACATTTTGTGATCTTGAAAAAAATCTTCTAACCACTCATATGTGTCCAAGTCAACCATGACATCTCCCTCTTTGCCACCTTTCTCTTTTG
>DQVJ01000091.1 GCA_015661795.1 Sulfurovum sp. | reverse complement strand
GAGAGCTGAGGCAGTGTAGGCAAAAGTGCCAAAGATCACTACGCCCATGTTGTCATCATGGCGTTTGTCTATGAAGTCTTTAGAGAGGGACAGTGTTGTCGTGTATTTGCTTTGCAGTCTATCGTGTTTGTCGAAGCCACGCTGTGCCATTGACCCAGAGGCATCTAGTGCTAACACAAGGTCTCGTCCTTTTTTATGTGCGTTGGCTTTGCTGTCGTAGACAAAAGGTTTGGCAAGGGCAAAGACCATGAGAGAAAAGAGAAGTATTTTTAGCCAAGGCTCCCATAAGAGTAAGGGACTTTGCCTGATTATCCACGAGAGTTTTGGGAAATAATAGGGTTTTGAGTATTGCTTGCACCAAAGAAAGCATGGTAGCAGTAACAGTAAAGCCAAGAAGTAAGGTGAACCAAATGTAAAGTGCATCGTTTATTTTAACACTTAGCTGATAAGTTTATGATATAATATAGTACTAAATAATGAGAAAACTAGAGGAAAACAATGAGACTAGGAAAAAACACAATACGAATTTGTACGATTATAGCCTTATTTGTATTGGCAACAAGTGTGAATGCTTCTGAATTAAAATACCAAGAAAATGCTTCTGAAATTATTATGAATTCATTAAAAAGCCAACCTAAGACAAGTTTTTTGCGAAAGCTTTATACGCAACTCTTTTTTGTGCCTGCTTGGATACATGAAAAAGGACTTTCTTCTGCAGGAAAAGATATTTTTGCACACATAAAAAATGACGCGACTTTAGATAAAACGGGCAAACTGTATCAAGATACTTTACTTTTAGAGAATAAGGTAGAAGAAGTATATGGAAATAACAGTACAATCACACAAAAGATAGACCTCGAATTTAAAATATCACAATTGTATGAGGCTTATACAAACTACGCATACTTAGGAAGTATCAATTGGGGTGCTTTTAATGCACGTATCTCAAACCTTATGGTAAATGATGTGAGTACCGAGTGGGTACTACATAGACCTAGCGCAGATGCTGCAACTATGTTAGAAAATGCTGCACTAGGAGGAAGCTTAGCTAAGGAATTAAAAAAGGCTATACCTTCTAAGTACAAGTATAAAGCCTTAAGAAAAAAACTCATAAAATATAGAGCTATTAAAGAGGCAGGGGGTTGGGAACATATAGTTATACATGGGACATTAAAGGCAGGAAAGAAAGCTAACGGTGTGCATGCTCTTCGTGAAAGACTGCGTGCTACAGGTGACTATGTTCCTTGTGGTAAGAGTTTAGAGGGTATCAAGTATGATGCTTGTTTGCAAAAAGCAGTAAAGACTTTCCAATCACGTAATGGACTCCCCCCCGATGGAGAAGTGGGTCCAAGTACATTAAAAATACTAAACAAAACAGTAGATGAACGTATAACGACAATACTTTTAAACCTTGACCGCATAAAATGGCTTAAAAAAAGAAATGCGAAACGACACATCATCATAAACATACCAGATTTTATGCTTTACTTTGAAGAAGACGGAAAGCTTATAAAGAGCATACGAACAGTCGTGGGAAAAGCTAAAAACCCAACACCTATCTTTTCAAATACGGTTAAAACCATAGTGCTTAACCCTTACTGGAATCTTCCTCAGAGCATCATACAAAAAGAGATGATACCTAAGCTTATAAGAAATCCAAATGCTATGAAGAGGAGAAATATAGAAATTCGAGATGGTTGGGGAGCTAATGCTAAAAAAGTAAACCCTCGTTCTGTAAATTGGGCAGACTACATGTATAGCAAAGATGTGCCTTTTCGTTTTGCACAACTACCTGGTCCTAGAAATGCATTGGGTAAAATCAAGTTTTTATTTCCCAATAAGTTTGCAGTGTATATGCATGATACGCCTGCAAAGAAACTTTTTAAAAAAAGAAAAAGGGCATTTTCTCATGGATGTATACGTTTACAAAAGCCACGAGAGTTACTTAAAACCTTTGCAAGTTTTAATACAAACATAGACTATGCAAAATCAAAAACTATACTTAAGGGGAAAAAGAAGACATTTTATTCTCTTGAGCAGTCTGTACCTGTGGATGTCATATATTTGACATCATGGATAGGCTATGATGGTAAGTTACAGTTTAGAAATGATATCTATGGATATGATAAAATGCAATTAAAATCATTTAGAAAGTGGTAAGTGGTGGCATTTGAGTATGCTGTTGCGCTTACGGGAGGCATTGCTACAGGAAAGAGTACGGTAGCAAAGTTTTTTTCTTTTTTTGGTTTTACAGTGATAGATGCAGACAACATAGCACATGAAGTACTAGACCAACAATACAAAGCAGTGGGGAAACTTTTTGGTGATGAGGTCATTAAAAACAAAAAAGTAAAACGAAAAAAGTTAGGAAAAATTGTTTTTAAGGATGAGAAAAAACGAAAAGAACTTGAAGCTTTAGTTCATCCACTTATTTATGAAGAGATAGAACGTTTATCTGAAGCAGAAGATAGACTAGTAAAGCCATACCTCATAGATATACCTTTGTTTTTTGAGACAAAACGTTACCCCATAGAGAAGTCTTTGTTAGTGTATACTGATAAGAAAACACAAATAAAAAGGCTGATGCATAGAGAAGGGTATAGCAAAAAAGACGCTAAAAGACGTATAGATTCTCAGTTAGACATAGAAAAAAAGCGTAAAAAGTCGGACTATATCATAGACAATATGGATGATTTGAATCATTTAAAAAATGAATGCGAACGCGTAAAAGAAATGATACTACAGGAGATTAGATGACTATTAGTAAATATTCTGGCAATGGCAATGACTTTGTCATCTTTGTAGCACAAGAAAAAAAAGACCGTTCTTCCCTTGCACAAAAGTTGTGCCATCGGCAAAATGGTGTAGGAGCAGATGGCTTAGTGGTGGTGTTGCCACACAAAAAATATGACTTTGAGTGGGAGTTTTACAATGCAGATGGCTCAAGAGCGAATATGTGTGGTAATGCTTCACGTTGTGTAGCACATTTTGCTCATGAAAAAGGTATCTCTAAAGATGGAACAGCAGAGTTTCTAACGGGAGCTGGTGTGATACGAGCGACCATTAATGGTATGTATGTTGTCTCTGACATGACGGAACCAGACATCATAAAAAAAGATATAGAAGAGTATGGAGAGACGTGGTGGCTTATAGACTCAGGTGTACCACACTTGGTGACAATACGAGAGGACATAGAAAACTTTAACATAGATGAGGCAAGAGCTTTGCGTCAAAAGTATAACTGTAATGTCAACATCTGTAAGATTGATGATGACACGATGTATGTGCGAACGTATGAGCGTGGGGTAGAAGATGAAACCTTGGCATGTGGTACAGGAATAGTTGCTTGTTTTATACGTAACTATAAAGAAGAAAATGTCTCTCATAAAGTTAAAGTATATCCCAAAAGTGGAGATGAACTTTATGTGAGTTATGAAGAAGGTGTGTACCGTTTTGGTGGTCAAGTCACTAATACTTTTGTGGCTGAGACAAGTATTGGTGACTTGACCACCGAAACGGTACACACCTTCTTCATAACTCACATAAAGTTCATCTCCACTTTTAGGATGTAC
>DQVJ01000311.1 GCA_015661795.1 Sulfurovum sp. | reverse complement strand
TTTGTAAACTCAAAAAGAAAAAACTCAAAGCAAAAGATATCCCTTCACTTATTGCTAAAATTAACAAGAAGCTCTGAAAAGTCTTAGTTAGAACAAGCACCTCCAAAACCATCATCAAGTAAAGTGCCTGTGCCTGAAGCAATACTTTCTTTATCTGCAATATTTTTTCCATTGTGAATAATACTGTAAGATATTTTCACTGAATCACGTACTGAATTTACTGTCGTACAGTAACTTTCTAAAGAAGCCAAGATGTAATGTTTCGCTTTTACCCTCTCAAAAGAGCCTTCAAATTCATACATAATATGCATTGAGTCTAGTTTCATTGGTACATCAGTGGTTCTTACAATCTCAGCACTCACCTTATAATTACTCACCACATACCCATCATTATCAGCCATCATCACCAAGTCAATACCAGTACACCCAAGATGCCCGTTGCAAAGTACTCTACGGGTGTAATCTCTTTACAATCAAGCATATAACTTGACTTCACTGTGTTTGCCTTAAATTGCTTTTCACCTAAATACTCTACATATACATTCATTTTACTGCCTTTAAATTTTTTTCTACGTGTACACTATCAAACATAAAATCAAGTATACTTCTTCAATAACATTTTAAAGGCTAAACATGGCTATAGAGATAGAACGTAAATTTTTAATAGACAAAAACTTCTTACCAACATTAAAAAATGGATACCTAATCAAACAAGGGTACATACAAACAATTGACCTTACCACTGTGCGTGTACGCATAAGAGACAAAGAAGCATTTCTTACCATTAAAAGTAAAAATAAAGATACCACTAGACTAGAATTTGAATATCCTATCCCACTTAAAGATGCCCATAAAATGTTAGAAAACCTCTGCCAAACTGCCCTCGTAGAAAAAATTCGCTATCTAATAAAACATGAAGGTCATACTTGGGAAGTAGATGTTTTTGAGGGGTTAAATAAAGGGTTAATTGTTGCAGAGATAGAATTAGACTCAGAAGATGAAGCGTTTGTCTTACCAAAGTGGATTGCTCAAGAAGTTAGTAATGACTCACGGTATTATAATTCAAATCTAATCACACACCCTTACTCAGCGTGGTAAGTATTAATTTCTATCAAAAAATCTCCACAATACTTCAGCTGAAGAGATCTCATGACTTGCCCATCCAAGGTTGAATGTTTTTCGTATAAGAAACCCATTTCCTGCATCTAGGTCTGGCCATCTATGACCTCCCCCTTGTACATTATAAAAAAGTATTTCCTTTTTACAACTTTTATACCTTTTGATTTTTACAACAGTATGATCATCTTTATATTTTCCAAACTTTTTTTGATGCTTATCAATGATGGAAACCTCACTCATCTTGCCTTTACACGCATTTTTATTTTTCCAGTATGCCAAGGACTTCTCAATACCCAAATGTCTTCCCAGAACTTTATGCTGATTTAAAGGACTCACCTGTCTACCATCATTTAAAAAGACCTTATCTTCAGAGCCTACAATAAAAGCAATAGGTTTTGAAGTATTTTTACATATATTTACTAAATGTAGAGGCATAGTAGCTGCAACAACACCCACACCGGACACTAAGTTACTCTCACATCCAATTCGTATAGCCATAAGACCACCATTAGACATACCTGAAACATAAATATTTTTCTTTTTAATTGTAGTTTTTTGTAAGATATTTTCAATAAGTCTCTCTATAAATGCCACATCATTTATATTTGCATTTACATTGACTCTACCATCATTCCAATGTTTTTTGATACCTTCAGGGTAAATCACTATAAACTTTTTACTCTTCTGACTCAGTACAGAAAAATAACTATACTTCTCAAAATATTTTGCAGAGTCTCCACCTCCATGCAAAGCCACAATCAAAGAATTTGCTTTACCTTTATACCCTATAGGCACAAAAAGACGATAAAATCGTTTTATACCATCTACACGTATACATCCTTTTTGTGTTTTACCTACTTTGACTACCGCAGGAGTACACTTACCCATAGCAAAAACAAAAGAGTTAAAAACTAAAAAGACCAAAATAAAAGAGAAAGAGTGTCTACTAACTTTCATCTTGTTAATTTTGTTTTTTCAACCAAATTTTCAAACTTTCTATCTGCTCCAAAGTTCTCACTGTGGCAGTTCCACCCTCAGATGTACGCGCATTCATGGAAGTTTTGTTGTCAAGAAGTGAAACCGCACCCTCCCCTATACGGTCATCTACAGATTGCAAGTCTTCTAAAGTCAGTTCAGAAATGTCTAAGCCTTTTTCTTCTGCCATATTTACAACATTACCCACAATATGATATGCATCACGAAATGGCAGACCAACTTCTTTTACTAAGTAGTCCGCTAAGTCAGTGGCTGACAAATGTCCTATCATACATGCTGCTTCCATTTTATCTACATTCACTGTCATGTCTGCAACCATTTCATTCATCACTTGAAGTGAGAGAAGTGCTGTACGTACAGAGTCAAATACACCCTCTTTATCTTCTTGCATATCTTTATTGTAAGCAAGAGGAAGCCCCTTCATCACCGTAAGCAGTGCTACGAGATTACCATTCACACGTCCTGTCTTACCACGGAGCAGCTCTGGAATATCAGGGTTTTTCTTTTGTGGCATAA
>DQVJ01000286.1 GCA_015661795.1 Sulfurovum sp. | reverse complement strand
TTTTGTAGGTTGTGGACTTTATTAAAATAGCTTAGAAATGTATAGTAAGAAGGCTCGTCTTAAAGTATTGAAGGTACTTTTTTAACTGTTCGAACTATAAGAGAATAACGCTATAATATCCCCAATAATATATGAAGGAAATACTTTATGTTTGAAACCGTTATCGGTCTTGAAGTTCATGTACAACTTAACACTAAAACGAAACTTTTTTGTTCTTGTCCTACTTCGTTTGCAGAACATCAAAATAGCAACACTTGTCCTACATGTCTAGCACTTCCAGGTGCTTTGCCTGTGGTAAATAAAGAAGCAGCTATTAAAGCTATGAAACTAGGTTATGCTATTAATGCAAATGTGAACCACAGCTCAAGTTTTGATAGGAAATCATATTTTTATCCAGACAGTCCATCAGCGTATCAAATCACACAATTTACAAAGGCTATTGTACAAAAAGGTGAAATTTTTATAGATTTGGCAGATGGAACACAAAAACGTATTGGCATGACTCAGGCACATTTAGAAGCAGATGCAGGTAAAAATATGCATGATGGAAATCACTCCAAAGTTGACCTTAATCGTGCAGGTACACCTCTTCTTGAAATTGTATCTGACCCAGATATGAGGTCTGCTGCTGAAGCTGTAGCATTTCTGAAAAAATTACATTCAACTGTACGTTACTTAGACATCTCAAATGCAAATATGCAAGAAGGATCATTTAGATGTGATGTGAATGTTTCCATTAGACCCAAAGGGCAAGAAGCATTTGGTACAAGAGTGGAGATAAAAAACATTAATTCATTTAAGTTTGTTTCAGCGGCTATAGCTTATGAAGTACAGCGACAAACTGAAGCATATGAAGATGGTGTTTATGAAGAAGAAGTCAACCAGGAAACAAGGCTTTGGAATGTAGATGAAGGCGTGACAAAGTCAATGCGAGGCAAAGAGGAAGCTGCAGATTACCGTTATTTTCCAGACCCAGATTTACGTCCACTTATTGTGACAGAAGAGATGATAGAGGCAGCAAAAATCATGCCCGAGCTACCAGATGAAAAAGTGAAACGTTATGTAGAAGTATTAGGGATTAAATCTAGCGATGCACATGTGATTACATCGGACAAAGAAATGGCATATTATTTTGAAGAAATGTTAGAGCAGGGTGCAAAGCCCAAAATCGCAGTGACATGGTTGACCTCTGAACTTCTTGGTCGTTTGAACAAAGCTGGGTATAGTATTGAAAAATCTCCTATAGATGCAAAGACATTAGGAGCATTGGTGGCAAAAATTTCAGATGATACTATTTCTGGAAAAGGTGGAAAAGAGATTTTAGATTATATGATGGAAAATGAAAGCCGTGATATAGATGCACTTATTGATACACTTGGTTTAGCCCAAGTGAGTGATGATGGTGCTATTTTAGAAATTATTGATACCATACTAGCTTCGAATCAAGATAAAGTAGAGCAGTATAAGGCAGGAAAAGAAAAACTGTTTGGTTTCTTTGTGGGGCAGACGATGAAGGCGAGTAAAGGCTCGGCAAATCCTGGAAAAGTGAATGAACTTTTAAAGCAGAGATTGAGTTAGAATAGTAAATAGATTAATATAAAGTATCGTGACTATACAATACAATACTTTGTAAGGAGGGTTTTTAATGCATGACTTCATCTTAAAACTCTCTACATGGATTGACTCTTCTGCTAAATATCAAAAAATTAAATCTTTTTTTCGTGCTTTACTTGAAGATGTAAGCTATCCATACAAAAAATATTTTGATGCTTTTATGATAGCTTTGATTATCATTTCTATCTCTATTCTGATTATGAGTAAAACAGATAAAATACCCCAATGGCTTGTAGAATTTGATCTTTATTTTGTGACAGCTATCTTTGCTTTAGAGTACTTGCTGCGTTTATGGATCAGCCATGATATTCATAAGAGTATACTCAGCAGCTATAACGAAGGTAACAGTACAAGAGGGTATTGGAAAATACTAAAAGATAAATTACGTTTTATGATTTCTTTACCTGCTTTGATAGATCTGATTGCTATTTTCCCAAAATTTAGAATCATTAGGTTATTAAAACTTTATCATTATATGCATGGAGCTTCTAGCCTTTTTAATGCACTACTTAAAAAACGTTTTGAATTTATTTTTTTAGGATATATGCTTTTTGGTATTACCTTCACTTTTGGATCTATTTTTTATCTTCTTGAGTTTGGTATTAATGATGCCTTACATTCTTATCTAGATGCCATATACTGGGCACTTGTTACGATTTCAACAGTAGGTTATGGTGATATTTCTCCTGTGACAGAGGTAGGTAAAATCATCTCAATGTTCGGTATTGTTTTTGGTATTGCAATGATATCATTTGTTACATCGGTGATGGTATCGGCTTTTTCAGAGCGTTTTGATGAACTACGTAATCAAGACAACATCAAGCACGTTAATAAGATGCAAAATGTTGTGATTATTAATGGATATGGACATTTGGGTGCAACTATTGCTAAAAAGCTTCACATACACAAAGTATACGAACCTGTGATAATTGAAGATGAAGAGGAAAAAGTCTCTAGGGCACTTGAGGATGGCTATAATGTGATACGGGCAGATGGTTCAAGTGTAAAAATCATCAAGGCACTGTATCAGAAAAAGAATATCGCGGCTATGCTTACACTTACAAGCTCAGATATAGATAACATTTATTTTATACTAAATGCCAAAAGTATTTATTCTGATGCGATAGTGTTTTCACGTATTAATCACCCACAACTAAAACCTCAATATGATGCGACCAAAGTCGATGGTACGATAGAACCTTATGAAGTAGCCAATTATAAAGCGTTACATTATTTACTGAAAATTTGTAAAAAAGAACAAAAAGGTATTGCATTGTTTGGTTATACACATAAAAGTGTAACGTTAGCCAAAAGACTTCAAGAAGAAGGTGTAGCAGTAAGTATTTATGAATTGGATGAGTCCATTATATCTGAAGCAAAAGCAGATGGTTTTAAGCAAGTATACTTGATTGATATTCACAAAAGTTATGCCATTATGTTAGAACATGATATTGTGATTTGTGCACTGAGGGATGAATCTTTAAATGTTTATACCAGTATTACACTTAGAGCAAATGGTTTTGAAGGAGATATTATAGCACTCTCTGATTCAAAAGAAGATAACAGAAAACTTCTTTTATCAGGTGTCAATAAGATTTTTGATATGTACGAAGAGAGTGCTGCTTTGTTTATAGAAATGATAGAAAACAGGCATAAAATATCTTAGTATCATCTCTATATTAAATCTTTAATGCCTCTTGAATACTTTTACTTCTGAAAGATAAACCATCATACTGTAATTATCATATTTTTTTGTATCAGAAATAAAATTATATATTTTTGTTGCCGATGCATTATCTAAAATAAGCTCAATTTGGATTTAATGGTAAATATCAGGGTCTAAAAACCTCTTCAGAGTACGGGGTACAATAGGCAGAAAACAAGGATTATTTACAAATGGCTGTAAAAAAACAAGAAAATATGTCCAAATTGTGGCTCAAAACAAACCAAAAAAGTTGGTTTTGAAGATGGCGTTCAGAGATATAAATGTCATAGTTACAATAAAAAGTTTCGTTCAAAAAGAAGACCTTTAAAGCTTCATAAAACTATCTTTCAAAAGTG
>DQVJ01000057.1 GCA_015661795.1 Sulfurovum sp. | reverse complement strand
ACTTAAGCAAGGTGGTTTCTTTATAGATGGTATGTTTGGATCTAAGACAGTTTCTTTTGATGGTGTTCTGAATCTTATCCATGGAAGAGATGGTGAAGATGGAAAAATTGCTTCAATAATGGAGTTTTTCCGTATACCGTTTGTCTCTCCACGTATGGAAGCTTCAGCATTTTCGTACAATAAACTCTACACAAAATTCTTGGCAGAAAGTTTAGGCGTGAAAACGGTAGCCTATGAATATCTTTCGAAAAATGATAAGAGGAAAATAGTTATGGATTATCCTGTTATTATTAAACCGGTACGTCTTGGGTCAAGTATTGGTGTGAGTATTGTAAAAGAGCCATCTGAACTTGATTATGCTTTAGATATCGCTTTTGAATTTGACACAGATGTAATTGTGGAACCATTTATTGAAGGGGTTAAAGAGTTCAATCTGGCAGGATGTTATACAAGTAATTGGGAACTTTCCATTGTAGAAGAACCACAAAAGGAAGCATTTTTAGATTTTGAAAAAAAATATATGGATTTTTCACGAGATTCACAAGTACTTGCGGCAGATATTGATGATAGTTTAAAACAAAATATCCAAGAGAATTTTAAAAAAATTTATGAACCACTTTTCTTAGGAAGCATCATCCGTTGTGATTTTTTTGTTGTGGATGGTGAAGTTTTGTTGAATGAAATCAACCCAATTCCTGGCTCTATGGCAAATTATCTTTTCAATGATTTTGAAGGTATGTTAGAAAGATTGTTCAAAAACCTACCGAAAGAACAAAAAATTTCTATTGACTATCAGTACATTCATTCTATACAGAGTGCAAAAGGAAAAGCGTAGTCTTTTCCTTATTTTCTATTGACACACTAGGTTTAGTAGTGTATAACTTCTTCTTGATCAATCAATAGTATCAATGAATTACATAAATAAAATATATGCTAAATATAAATACTAATATTTTTGATTAAAGTATTTTGAATTAATTAAATTCTATAAGAATTCATTATCATTTAAGTTAGCTTTATCTAAAATCTAAAGACTATTTGTATAAATATGTAAAACAATGACAGGGAGCGTAGATGAGAAAACTTTTGATACTTGTATTAATGACATGGTCAATACAGGCTAATCAACTTGGGATAAATGAGCATTTAGGTGAGACGGTTCCACTTGACTTAACATTCATCAATGAAAAAGGGGAGAGAGTTACATTAAAAAAACTCATGGACGGGAAACCTACGATGATCTCTCTCAACTATTTTCGTTGTGCAGGTATCTGTACACCTCAACTCAATGACATGGCAAAAATGCTTGGTCGCTTAGACTTAGCAGAAAATACAGACTACAAAGTTCTTACCATTGGTTTTGCAGAAGATGAAGGTTTTGAATTGGCCGCAGCCAAGCGTAAAACCATGCTTTCTAGTATACAAAGACATTTTGTCCAAGATGCATGGCACTTTGTGATAGGCGAAAACAATTCTTCAGCGATATTGGCAAATAAAGTTGGTTTTACGTATGAAAAAACTGTTTCGCCAGCAGGTGTAGTAGATTATGTGCATCCAGCTGTACTGATAATGCTTTCACCAGAAGGTAAAATAACCCGTTATCTTAATGGGATTGAACAGCTTCCTTTTGATGTTAAAATGGCCTTAATGGAAGCAGGAGAAGGAAAAGTAGGTCCAACTATAGCAAAAAATTTGTTATTTTGTTTTGCATACGATCCAAAAGCCAAGACATATATTTTTAAATGGGAAAAGATTGCAGGTGTTGTTATGACACTGATTATGATTACTTTCTTTATCTATCTTATAAAAACGAGTAGAAGAGATGAAGAGCAAGAAGAATATGAAAATCATCAAAAAAAGGAGACAAAAGATGAGTAAAAGTTATTTCGACGAAACACACTGTGCTATAGGACATCCTAAAAGTACATTTATGCAATGGATGCTTACAGTAGACCATAAGAGGATAGGTCTCATGTATGCAGCCGTGATGTTTACGTTCTTTTTCATTGCAGTGTCTACAGCATTGTTAATGCGCTTTGAATTATTTGCACCAGGTCAACAGTTTATAGACGGGGATACATTTAACCAAGCATTTACCCTGCATGGGGTTATAATGATTTTCCTTTTTATTGTACCTGGCATTCCTGCTGTATTTGGAAACATTGTTATGCCACTAATGATTGGAGCAAAAGACGTCTCTTTCCCTAGACTCAATTGGTTTACTTTTTGGCTCTATATTTTTGGGTCTGCTATCGCCATTGCATCACTCTTTACAGATGCAGGATTTGCTGATACAGGTTGGACATTTTATGCACCATATTCACTAAATACAGGTACCAATGTCATCTTTACACTTGTTGCAGCATTTGTTCTTGGTATGGCGTCTATACTTACAGGGCTTAATTTTTTGGTTACGATTCATAGACTCAGAGCACCAGGTATGACATTCTTTAAAATGCCACTTTTTGTTTGGGGTATTTATGCTACTGCATGGATTCAACTCTTAGCAACGCCTGTTGTTGGTATTACACTTATTCTTGCAATTATGGAGAAATATTTTGGTATTGGTATATTTGACCCTTCAAAAGGGGGAGATCCTGTACTCTTTGAGCATCTGTTCTGGATATATTCTCACCCTGCTGTTTATCTTATGATTCTTCCAGCATTTGGTATCATGTCTGAAATTATTCCGGTTTTTTCAAGAAGAGAAATTTTTGGGTACAGAACGATTGCACTTTCTTCAGCATCTATTGCAGGGATTGGTTATCTAGTTTGGGGACATCACCTTTATACTTCAGGTATGGCGGACATTGCTAAAACCGTCTTTTCTCTTCTCACCTTTTTCGTAGCTATTCCAACAGGTATTAAGTTTTATGACTGGATTGCTACAATGTACAAGGGTAAGATTGTTCTATCTACACCTATGTTGTGGGCAATGGGTACTATTATTACTTTTGCTATTGGTGGACTCACAGGAGTGACTATAGCAATGATTGGAGTAGATATTCACCTACAAGATACTTACTATACTGTTGCACACTTTCATTATGCGATGTTAGGTGGAGTTGTATTCTTGTTCTTTGCAGGGATGCATTATTGGTTTCCGTTAGTGACGGGGAAAATGTATGATGAACCTAAAGCAAAAATAGCATTTTATATGCAGTTTGTTGGATTCAATTTATTGTGGTTCCCTATGTTTATTGCAGGCTTCCTTGGTATGCCTCGTCGTTATTTTGATTATTTGCCAGAGTTTCAAATTTACCATCAGTTTTCCTTCTTTGGGGCATTGTTATTTGTAGCAGGTCTTGTTTTCATGTTTTGGGTTTTTTATAAAGGTTGGACAAAAGGTGAAAAAGTAGGACCAAACCCTTGGCATGCAACAACGTTGGAATGGCATATGCCAACTTCACCACCACCACTAGAGAATCATTCAAAGGTACCTTATGTTGATTTTGATCCTTATGAATATCATCATGGTGAGCCAGTTGTGAAATTTGATTATGAAACCATGAGGAGGATAGACTAATGGCACATGAATATATACCAGAAATTTCAACAGATCGTGATGGAACTGAACATGTTGTTCAAGGCTGGCAAGATGATTTCTATGGCGGAAAACTAGGATTTTGGCTCTTTATGTTTACTGAAGTACTGATGTTTGGGGCGATGTTTCTCGTCTTAACCTATTATAAGATGCTTCATCCTGCAGATTTTGTTGCAGCTTCAGCATCATTAAATAGGTTTCTTGGGGGTACTAATACGGTGATACTCCTTGTCTCAGCACTGACAATGGGACTTTCTTTACTGAAAATGAGAGCAGGGGATGTCAAGGGAGCCAAACTTATGATTTGGGCAACGATTATTCTTGCACTTATGTTTTTAAGTATTAAAGCTGTGGAGTGGACTGCAGAATACAATCATGGTGTTTTCCTAGGCCTGGATGCACTGCAGTCTGGAAATCCACATTCAAAACCATTTGGAGAGATATTGTTTTTCGGAATGTATTTTACAATGACAGGGATTCATGGTTTTCATATTATCATTGGTATTGGACTTATGGTATGGCTTCTTAAACGTATTAATGCGGGAAAAGTAAGTCCTGAGCATCATATCTTACATTGGAATATTGCTTTATATTGGGATATTGTACACCTTATTTGGGTATTTGTATTCCCTTATTTCTATATGATTGGCGCAGCGTCAGGAGGAACAGGTGGACACTAATATGATAGATTATAAATCAGAAAGGGTGATGTATTATAAAGTACTTGTTGGATTACTTTTATTGACAGCAGTCACTTTTGGCTTACCGTATATATTTGAAGCAGGTGCGGATCTACCTGCACAAATGTTTATTGCAGTGATAAAAGCATGGTTGATTCTTATGTTTTATATGCATTTGAAGGGAGAAAAACTTATTTCAGTGATGGGTATATTCTCATTGATGATTGTACTGGTTTTCTTTATTATTGTTCTTGTTGTAGATGTTGCTAACTTCCAATTTAAGGATGAAAGTCATATTACAGCACCACAACATACGACAGGCGTAACAAAACATGTTACAGTGCCTGTGAAGCACTAAGGAGTTTTTAAATGAGTAATACTTTAGAAGGGTTTAACTCTCAAGCAGCCACATTTGCAGCAGACGTAGATCAGGCATTTTGGATAAATTTCTGGATTTCGATTATACTTTTTTTATCAGTTGTTGTACCTATGATTTATTTTGCATGGAAATATCGTGCCGATAAAGTGAAAAATGAAGACATATGTAAAGTAACACATAATACTTCTCTTGAACTTGCCTGGACACTGATCCCTACAGCAATGCTTTTTGTGCTTTTTTATTATGGATATACCTCTATGAAGGTATTAAGGACGATGCCAGCGGAGAGTCAGAGTATTGTTGTGCATGTTGAAGGTAAAAAATGGTCTTGGAACTATACCTATCCAGCCAACAAAAGTGGTTATGTACATAAAACAGCGGAACTGTATGTACCCAAAGATCAAAATATCATTTTAAAAATGACTGCGCCTCTTAATGATGTGCTTCATGCTTTCTATGTCCCTGCTTTTCGTATGAAAGAAGATGTTGTACCTGGACGTATCACAAAACAGTGGTTTAATTCTGAGGTAATTGGTACCTATGATGTAGAGTGTGCCGAGTATTGTGGTACACGCCATTCTTATATGTACTCAAAAGTACATGTCATACCAAGGACTGACTATGATGAGTGGTTTGAAAGTAAAAAGCGTACACCTGGTGCACCAGATGTGACAATATCTAAAGGGCAAGAGTTATATGAATCAAACGGATGTGCAGGATGTCACTCTATTGATACAGATGCCGTATTGGTCGGACCATCTCTTAAGGGAATAGGTGCAAAATATGACGCAGCGTACTTAAAAGATGCTATTGTCAATCCGGACAAAGATATACCTGAAGGGTTTACAGCAGGTGTGATGCCACCATTTACTTTACCAGATGCTGATATTGATGAGATTATTAACTATTTTAACAATACAGACAAAGGAAAAGAGTTATATGAAGCAAATGGATGTGCAGGATGTCACTCAATCGACAGTGATGCTATACTTGTAGGCCCTTCACTAAAAGGTATCGGGGCCAAACGAGATGCAGCATATTTAAAAGATGCTATCCTTCATCCAGACAAAGATGTACCAGAAGGGTTTACAGCAGGTGTGATGCCACCATTTACTTTACCAGATGCTGACGTTTCTGAAATTATCAGATATATGCAGTCGGCGAAGTAAGTTTTTTAATGATTAAAGACTTTTTCGTTGTAACAAAGTTCGTTCTCTCTTTTGCAGTGAGTCTTTCCGCTCTCTTTGCCTATATTATGGCAAAGGGAGAGTTAGGTTACGATATGCTACTTGCTACCCTCTCTGTACTCTTGGTTGCTATGGGTGTTTCAACATTCAACCAAGTGCAGGAGTATAAAGAAGATAGTAAAATGCAACGGACTAAAAACCGTCCTATTGCAGCAGGCAGAATGACACCGCGTACGGGTTTTATTATCGCGGGTAGTTTAATTATACTTTCTATGATACTTATTTACAGTCTGCTGGGGCTTACGGGTATTAATATTTTTATGTTTGCTTTTATTTGGTATAACGCCATGTATACGCCTTTGAAAAAAAAATCTGCATTAGCAGTCGTTCCCGGGGCTATTTTAGGTGTCATCCCACCAGCTATTGGCTGGTTAGTCGCAGGGCATTCTTTACTGGAACTTGAATTTATAGCGATAGCACTTTATTATTTCATTTGGCAAGTACCCCATTTTTGGTTACTTGTGATGTTGTTTCATGGAGATTATAAAGATGGTGGTTATCCAACAGCTATGAAGTTATTTGGACAAGCAAGCTTACAACGTCTCACATTTGTGTGGTTAATTTTTACTATACAAGCAGGTATTTTTATGGTATCAGTCTTTGAAGTATATTCTATGATAACGATTGGTTTAAGTATTTTGGTAGGTATATGGGCGTTCATCTCTTCTTTGGAATTGTTAAACGCTAAATTTGAACTCTCAAATGCACGTCGAGTATTTTGGAAGATTAATGCATCTTTTTTAGCCATTGTAATACTCTTAAGTATTGATGAATATGTGAAACATCATATCTCTTAAATAGATTTTAGGAAATAACCATGTCACCTTCAGACTACACTTTAAATGAAATATTAGCATCGATAAGTACCTATAAAAAACCAAAAGCTAAAAAACGGTTGATTTTTGACCAAAGACCTTTGGGAGGCGTAGGGAGTAAATGGCTTATTGCATTTTTTTGTCTGTTACCTTTGATAGAATATGCAGGTATTTTTAATCCTTTTATATTTGGTATGTTAGGTATTGCGCAAGCCATTATCTTTTATGTTGT
>DQVJ01000304.1 GCA_015661795.1 Sulfurovum sp. | reverse complement strand
CTATTTGTTCAGCACTTAACCATAGGGTATCTTTCTCTACAGATACTTCAAGATAAAAATCTCCATCTTCATAAATCACAATCTTACTCATGCCAATCCTTTGAACATTATCTAGTTATATATATTTTAGCATTTAATGTTCAAACAAATGAAAAATCTTTCAAATCGATATATTTTAGATTTTACTTCCCTTTCAAAACCTCTAAAAACCCTTCTCTATTACTATACCCCACAAACTGATGCACTATCTTCTCACTTTTAGGGTCTACTATGTACAGCGTAGGAGTCAAGGCTATCTCTTTAAACTGATTTGGGAAGTTCTTTTTAGAGAAGTTGAGTTTTAGTGGGATGTATTTGGCTTTTATATTGCTGTCTATGTCTGTTTTTGAGAGTAGTCGTTTCTCTAGTTTTCGACACCAAGGACAGTAGCTCGTACTCATAAAAATAAGTAGCTCTTTGCCCTCTTTTTTAGCTCTTGCCAGTGCTACTTTGTAGTCTGTCTCATAGCCCATGTGTTCTGCGAAATTTTTATGGGTTAAGCCTGTTTTAGCTTGGGTGCTTCCTTTGTTGTCATCTTTATACTGGTAGGCAAACTTTGAGAGCATCTCTTCTACTGTGTCCATGAGGTCATCTTCTACATCGTCACTGGCAGGTATGAGATGAGAGTCTACATATGAAAGAGCAAAGATGGCTCCTCCATCTGACTCACGTTTCATGTACTCCCCTAACTCTAGGTTGATTTTGTACCCCACCGTGTTGCCTATGGAAACCTTGGAGATGAGAAAGGCAAGTACACGTGAGGGATGATTTGATATATTCACTTTTAACTCTTTAGATACATTCTTCATCTCTTCGAGTATCTCTTCATTATATATCTCTAATTCTGGGACAGAAGAGACCAAAGGATCATACTCTTTTACACCAGTAAGCACATAAAAACTTTGTGCACATACGATGATACTACTCAAGAGTCCTAAAAGGAAAAGTCTCATGACTTACTCACTTTATTGGCTCTGTAGGCTGTATATTTTCACTTGGGATTATCCTCACCTCTTGCATCATAATCTTTAAATTTTTTTGCCTGTTGTTCATAAGGGAAACCAAAAAACAAAGAAATAAAATTCCAAATCATGATAAAGAAACTTTTTCTAGCCTGCCAAGTTATCTCAACATATTTCATACTGCTCCTTGAAAGTTAAAGTCTATACAGCCTTTAGATTAGTCTTCATCTAATGCATCAAACTCTTCTTGCTTTTCCTCAAACCATTGCTTCATGGTAACGCCATTTTGCATCACTGCTTTCATGATTTTAATGGCTTTAATATGTGCTTCATCACCTTCTTGTTGCATCTCGATGTTGTGTCTTAGGCTTAATTCTGATATTTCTCTAAAAGTCTCACCTTGAAACATGATGTCACAAGCGCCCCCAAGTTGTTTACATGTCATTGTTTTCATTGTATTTCCTATCATCAATTTAATGGGATAGTATAACCCAATAGTCTAAAAATACTATGAGGCAAAGAGATAAAACTAAATGGATTTAGACTACTTCTTATATACCATACAATATTTACTAGGTGCTATGGCTTTTGTTTCTGCTTCTTTGACTTCACTTATTTTTTTAAGTCCATTTTGTTCAAAGAGTTTAAATTCACGGGCATACAGTGGCCAAGGTGGGCCACCATAGTTGTCTTTGTCATTTTGTGTATGGGCATAAACAAGCAGTGTACCATTTTTAGCTACTAGCTCCGTGATAATAGAGATGAGTTTTTCTCTCTCCTCTCTAGGTAAAGACTGTACAGTCAAACCTTCATAGACAAAGTCATAGGCTTCATATGATGCTTTAGGCATAGAAAAGATATCAGCTACATAAAAGTTTGTTTTACTTGTTGGGTGTCTTTCTTTTGCTAGTGCTATGGCTGTAGGCGAAATATCCATCGCATCTACTGTGTAACCCTGTGCTTCCAGTGCCAAAGCATCATCACCCAAACCACAGCCTATAACTAAGGCTCTTTTACCCTCTACCTTCTTTTGTGTGTTCAAGTACTCTAACAAATATATATTCGCAGACAATGTTGCCCAAGGTATGTCTGCAAGTCTGTCTTTTCCTACATTTTTATACACATTTTCAAAAAAATTCTTTTCTGTCATTTGCTCTCTTTTTTATTGATGATGTTTCTTTTTTGGAATGGCAGCATAGCATTGTTGATATATTGCACCGCTTCTTCTACACTCTTCATACTTAAAGGTCTCCCAAGTGTTTGCATATAAGAGGAATAAAACTGCCATGACATGAGTATAGAGTCTACAATATATTCAAATATATTTTCATCAGATATCTCCAAATCACCATTCTCCACAAAAGAGTGCACGGTAATACTTATCCGTTTTCTATGTGCAAGATTATCGGTAATATATTGTTTTTCCAAAACAGCGTCACGAGAAAACAAAAAGATCATTTCTCTAAAAAAAAACCTATAGACCCACTGTATGCCTATAAGCACTTTTTGATGCTCTCTAAGCTCTTCTAGGGTTTGAGGAAGTTCCTCTATAGATAGTGTCATTTCTTCTCTCATTTTTGTGTAGAGTAATCGTATTATTTCTTCTCTGTTCTTATAATGGTAATGCAAATTTCCTGGACTAATCCCCATCGATTTTGCTATATGGTTGGTAGTGACTGCTTGGGTGTTGCTTTCATTAAAAAGTCTTCTTGCCGTCTCTAATATTTCTTCTTTTCGTGACATTTCATCTCCTGAAAAATAAATTATAGTGTATTTACTCTAAAATGTCAAACATACTAATGACTCTCAGATCACGTATATACGGGGTTTACTCGATATTTATATCAATCTCATATCATTGTTTATATTGTTACTCTTGACAAATTTCTTACTTTGTCGATATACTTGTAGAGTAATTACTCTAAAATAGAGAAAGGATGACATATGAAGATACTTCATAGAGATACATTACCCTTAGGTGGCTTTGCAGGACTGAAAGAACACCGTTTGGTTGTGGACAAACGTGTAGGTGGCAGAGATGATACTTGGGACGGTATAGGTAATTTTGTCTATCTAGCAGATGCCGTATTTGACCCTTATGGTGAAACAAAAATGCATGCACATAAAGAGTTAGATGTTATTTCAGTTATGCTTGAAGGAAGCATAACCCACGAAGGTTCTCTTGAAAATGGTGCATCCATTCACGCGGGACAAGTACAGGTACAACGTGCAGGAGGTGAAGGGTTTGCACATAATGAGATAAACCCTGACTCAAGTACAAATCGCATGATTCAACTCTGGGTACTCCCCGAAAAAAAAGGAGAAAAAGCAGACTATAAACTCTACGATATAGCACAAAAAAAGCTGACAAAAATCTATGGTGGAAGCAAAAAACAAAGTACAACTTTTGACAGTCATACGGTACTTGAAGTTGGAAGATTTAGTAAAGAGCATAGCATCACAAAAGAAGGAGACTTT
>DQVJ01000257.1 GCA_015661795.1 Sulfurovum sp. | reverse complement strand
CTTATGGAACTTTTTGATATCTTCTTGAAACATAGAAAAACGGTTGTCATTCGAAGAACTATTTTTGATCTTGAAAAAGCAAGAGCAAGAGCACACATATTAGAAGGTCTAAAAATTGCTGTAGATAACATCGATGAAGTGATCAAAATCATCCGTGCTTCTTCAGACGATGCAGATGCAACAGAAAATCTCATTGCACGATTTAAACTCTCTGAGATTCAAACCAAAGCTATCTTGGAGATGAGACTCAGACGTCTTACAGGTCTTGCGATTGAGAAGATTGAGACAGAATTGGCAGAGTTACTTAAACTCATCGCAGAGCTTGAAAGTATCTTAAAAAGTGAAGATAAAATTAACGTTATTATCCGTGAAGAACTTGTTGAAATGGGTGAGAAATTTAGCATCCCTAGACGTACTGAAATAGTCGATGATTATGATGATATAGACATAGAAGACCTCATTCCAAATGAGCCTATGGTTGTGACTATCACGCATCGTGGGTACATCAAACGTGTACCAGTCAAACAGTATGAAAAACAACATCGTGGTGGTAAAGGTAAAACAGCAGTAACGACTTACGATGATGACTTTATAGAGAGTTTCTTTACCTCTAATACACATGATACACTCATGTTTGTTACAGACCGTGGACAGCTCTACTGGCTCAAGGTTTATAGAATTCCAGAGGGGTCTCGCACGGCTAAAGGTAAGGCGGTTGTAAACCTTATTAACCTACAACAAGATGAGAAGATTAGAGCAATCATCCCAACGACTGACTTCAATGATGATAAAGGTCTTGTGTTCTTTACGAAAAAAGGTATTGTTAAACGTACCAACCTTTCTGAGTATTCTAACATTAGAAGTAATGGGGTAAGAGCGATTAACCTAGATGAAGATGATGCTATTGTTGAAGCCAAAATTGTTAAGCCAGATACGAAATGGCTTTTTGTCGCAACGAAAAAAGGTTTATGTATCAGATTTAAAGTTGAAGATGCCAGAGAAATAGGGCGTGTGGCGCGTGGTGTTACGGCTATCAAGTTTAAAATATCTGATGACTATGTCTGTGGAGCCATTACTATTGAAGATGAAGAAGATGAGTTGCTTATGCTTTCAGAAAAAGGGCTGGGAAAACGAACATCAGCTTCAGAGTACCGTGAACAAAACCGTGCAGGTAAAGGGGTCATCTCTATGAAGTTGACATCTAAAACAGGTGATGTGGTAGGTGTGGTTGCGGTAGAAGAAAACAAAGACTTGATGTGTTTAACCAGTATAGGTAAAATGATACGTGTCGATATGGAAACAATTCGTAAAGCAGGACGTAATACATCAGGTGTCAAAGTAGTCTCAGTTGAGAAAAAAGATATTGTTGTTTCTATGGCAAAATGTGCAAAAGAAGAAAAGCCTGAAGATGAAGATGACAATGGATCAGAAAATAACGAAACAAATAATGATAATACATTAGGACTAGAATAATATGAAGAAATATAATATAGCAGTGGTAGGTGCCTCTGGTGCTGTAGGTGAAGAACTCTTTAGGGTTTTAGAAGAAGTAAAGTTTCCCATAGAAAATCTTTTGCCACTGGCAAGTGCAAGATCTGTGGGTGAAGAGATAGAATGTCAGGGTAAATCTTATAAGATAGAAGAGCTGACAGATGAGGTATTTGTAGATAAAGAGATAGATATTGCTTTTTTTTCAGCAGGTGGAAGTATCTCTGCTAAATTTGCACACCATGCAGTAGAGTCTGGTGCTGTGGTTATAGACAATACCTCACACTTTAGAATGGATCCAAAAGTACCTTTGGTAGTACCAGAAGTAAACCCTCAAGATATAGAACTTTGGGAAGATACAGGTATCATCGCCAACCCTAACTGTTCAACCATTCAAATGGTGCAACTTCTTAAACCTCTTCATGATTTGTATGGTATAAAAAGAGTAGATGTAAGTACATACCAAGCAGTATCAGGTGCGGGAAAAGCAGGGATGGAAGAACTTGTCAAGCAGATGCAAGACTTCTTTGCATTTAAACTCTCTGAGAGTGAATGCAACGCATTTGCACATCAGATAGCTTTAAATGTGATTCCTCATATTGATGTACCTCAGGAAAATGGATATACCAAAGAAGAGATGAAAATGGTAAACGAAACAGCTAAAATCATGGGTACAGACTTCGCCTTGTCTGCAACCTGTGTACGTGTACCTGTACTTCGTTCTCATTCTGAGTCTATTACTATCACATTTGAAAATGATGTCAATGTAAGTGTAGAAAAAGCAAGAGAAGTTTTAAATGACTTTGAAAATGTTACAGTTATAGATGACATGTCTAAAAATGAATACCCTATGCCTATCATCGCTACAGATACAGATGAAACGTATGTGGGACGTATAAGAAAAGACCTTTTTGCAGATAATATTTTGCATATATGGGGTGTAGCAGACCAAGTAAGAGTAGGGGCTGCAACCAATGCAGTTAGAATCGCACAAAAATGGATACAAATGGAGAATAACTAAGATGACACAAGAAGAAAAAGAGTATGAAGAACAACAAAAAACAGATTTACAAAATAATAGTCTTATTGAAACTCTGTTTGAAGGGTTGATTTGGAGAAGTAGATTTATCGTTATTTTAGCAGTTGTATTTGGTCTTGTCGGGGCGGTTGTACTTTTTATAGTGGCTTCAATGGATATTTGGGGTGTTGCTACATATACTTTCGATACTATAGTGACCCATGCCCATCCTGAAAATTTCCATGAAGACATAGTAGCTGGTATTATCGGTGCAGTTGACCTGTACCTTATAGCCGTGGTTATGTTTATCTTTTCTTTTGGTATTTATGAGCTATTTATCTCAAATATAGATGAAGCATCAGGTAAAAATGGCTCTAAGATACTTGCCATCCACTCACTAGACCAACTCAAAGACAAGATAGCAAAAGTCATCGTGATGGTTCTTGTGGTTAACTTCTTTCAAAGGGTTTTACATACAGAATTTACAACACCGTTAGAGATGTTATATTTTGCACTTTCAATCACAGCATTGGCAGTAGGACTGAGCTTTTTAAGTAAAGTAGG
>DQVJ01000003.1 GCA_015661795.1 Sulfurovum sp. | reverse complement strand
GAGAAATAATTACGATTTTTTTTATGTAACAGTTGTGCACCCTCTAATGCACCTCCTACATGTATGATATCACCCTCTTGTAACTCATACAGTTCCTGTCCATCTATACTTGCTATTGCATCATATTTTTCTGCGTCCAACTCTATTGAAAAATCTGCAGGAACCACTAAAGGACGTTGGTTTGTAAGAGAGTGTGCCATAACAGGTGTAATGATAAGAGCTTTTGTAAGTGGATAGACCACTGGTCCACCTGCGGAAAGGTTATATGCTGTAGAACCTGTAGGTGTGGAGACGATAAGCCCGTCTCCACTGTAAGAATTAAATCGTTCACCTCCAATGGAGGCGTTGACTTTTACCATTTTAGAAGGTGTTGGTGAAGTGATAACGACATCATTTAATGCAAAAAAATCTATCTTTTCACCTGAGACTTTTTGAATATACCCAGCAATCATCATACGGTTATCAATACGGTATTCACCATTTAAGAGCTGATCTAAAAATCTATCTGCTTCATCTATGGTAATATCGGCAAGAAAACCCAAATTACCAGCATTTATACCCACAACAGGTTTATGATACCCATAACTCTTTCGCACAAGAGAAAGTAACGTTCCATCTCCACCTAGAGAGACTAAAAAGTCTGATTTTTCACACAATGTCTTAAACACAACACCTTTAAGCCCTATCATTGTGGCTGAATGTTCAGCTAAAAGGACAGAAATACCTTTTGCTTCAAACAATGTCTTTATCTCTTCATACAGTTCTTTGATCTCAGGAGTATCAGGTTTAAGCACAAACCCTGCAACATTAATTTGATCCAATTTTTGATTACCCATTGTTTTCCTAATATGTTGTGGCAAATTTATAGTGTTAGAGTAACATACTTTTGCTTTGTATGGGAAAAGTATGCTAAGTCTTTTGAACTTTATATATTTATTTTACATTCAACCCTTAAACAACATTTAGCTATAATCGCGACCATATTAAATAGAGGAACATGTACTATGAGAACACATTATTGTGCAGAAGTAAATGAAGAAAACATAGGTGAGATTGTCACTGTTGCAGGTTGGGTTTCTAGTCGTAGAGACCACGGTGGTCTTATTTTCATCGATCTTAGAGACAAAGATGAAGTGATACAGTTAGTTTGTGACCCGGCTGACAATGCAGATGCTCACAAAATAGCAGAAGATATAAGAGACCAGTTTGTACTTGTTGCAACTGGAAAAATGAGGGCTAGAGGGGAAGGACTTGAAAACCCTAAACTCAAAACGGGTAAAGTTGAGATGGTAGTTGATAAACTTGTCATTGAAAACCGTTCTAAACCTATGCCTTTTGAGTTAAACGATGACAAAGTCAATGAAGAGATAAAACTCAACTACCGATACCTCGAACTAAGAACACAAAAATCATACGATATTTTCAAACTTCGTTCCAAAGCAACCATTGCTGCACGTAATGCATTAGATAGCCTTGACTTTCTTGAAGTAGAAACACCTATTATGACTAAATCTACACCTGAAGGGGCAAGGGACTACCTCGTACCAAGCCGTGTACATGGTGGAGAGTTTTATGCATTACCACAATCACCACAACTTTTTAAACAACTTTTGATGGTAGGTGGTTTTGACCGTTACTTCCAGATAGCAAAATGTTTCCGTGATGAAGATTTACGTGCTGACAGACAACCAGAATTTACGCAAATAGATGTTGAAATGTCTTTTTGTAACCAAGAAGATGTTATTAAGGTTGCAGAAAATCTTATTAAAAATATCTTTGATACTTGTGGGTTTAATATTCCTAGTAACTTTAAACGTATGCCTTACTCTGAAGCGATGGAAAATTATGGTTCAGATAAACCTGATATGCGTTATGATTTAAAAATGGTCGATGTCATAGATATTTTTGAAAAATGTGACAATGAAATTTTCTCCAAAATCGCTTCTGCACCTAAAAAGAACCGTATAAAAGCACTGAAAGTACCCAAAGGTGACGAAATTTTCTCTAAACGTCAAATGAAAGGTTTTGAAGACTATGTACGTAAATTTGGTGCTTCAGGGCTTGGCTACTTCCAAATGAAAGAAGATGGTCTAAAAGGTCCTCTTACTAAATTCTTTACAGAAGATGACCTACATGCAATCATCGATAGATGTGAACTTGAAGTCGGTGATGCTGTCTTCTTTGGCGCAGGTGAGAAAAAGCTAGTCTGGGACTATATGGGTCGTTTCCGTATCTATCTTGCTGAAATTATGGATATTATTCCTCAAAATACTTTCGAATTTTTATGGGTTATGGATTTTCCTATGTTTGAAGTAGAAGATGGACGTGTAAAAGCATTGCACCATCCATTCACACAGCCAAAATCATTAGATTATGATGACATTGAAGAGATAGAATCTATCGCATATGACATCGTACTTAACGGTACAGAACTTGGAGGTGGGTCTATCCGTATCCATAAAGAAGATATGCAAGCAGAAATCTTCAAACTTCTAGGTATTTCAGAAGAAGAAGCACAAGAAAAATTTGGTTTCTTACTCGATGCATTGAAATTTGGTGCACCACCACATGGTGGATTTGCTTTAGGACTTGATAGACTTATTATGCTTATGACGGGAGCTAGCAGCATACGAGAAGTGATTGCCTTTCCTAAGACGCAAAAAGCACAATGTCTTCTTACCAAAGCTCCTAGCCCTGTGGATAATGAACAACTCAAAGAACTCAGTCTACGTATTAGACAACAAACACCCGTACAATAAAAGGAAATAATCATGAAAAAACTATTTTTAATCATCGGAGCACCAGGCTCTGGAAAAACAACTGATGCCAGTATTATCGCAGAGAAAAATGACAACATCGTACACTACTCCACAGGGGATATGTTACGTGAAGAAGTAGCAAGTGGAAGTCATTTGGGTAAAACTATTGACAGCTTTATTAAAAGAGGTGCCCTTGTTCCCCTAAAAATCATCGTAGACACCATAGTCTCTGCTATTAACAATGCACCTGTTGATAATGTACTCATAGACGGTTATCCAAGATCCGTAGAACAAATGACTGCTTTTGATGAACTAATGTCTAAAGAAGAAAACATTGAATTAGCCTCTGTCATAGAAGTGCGTGTATCTGAAGAAGTTGCCAAAGAGCGTATATTGGGTCGTGCAGCGGATGCTAAGCCAGGTGAAGAACGTTCTGATGATAGTATTGAAGTATTTTTTGACAGAATGAAAATATACACTGACCCTTTGGCTGAGATTCAAACATTTTATACAGATAAAAATTTATTAAAAGTTATCGATGGAGCCAGAACACTTGAGGAAGTTGTAGAAGACATGGAAACTTTTGTCAAGAGTAAAATATAATCTATACTAAGGTACGTGAAAACGTACCCTATTCATCCATATAAGCTGTAACATTATAGTCTTTAACCAAACCTTCTTTAGATAGACACTCTTTTTCAAAAAATTCTACTATCCCTTTACGTTGACAATGTCTTTCAAAGTCTTCAACTGTTGCCCATGCTTCGTTAAATACAATTGGCATACTAGTGCCCTCTGCAAATGGATGTTGTATCTGTTTGGTAACACGATATCGCAAACATCCCTCTTCTCTTAAAGTATCTGCTTCAAGTAATTTAAGTCTCTCAAAAAGTGAATCTAATTTTCCTTCTTTGGGTGTAAATTGTGCGATACAGTAAAGTATTTTTGACATCATTTTCCTTTTTTTGTTTTTTATCATGTAATTAAAAGTACATAAATAAGTTATATATAATTATACAAATTAATTTATTTGATAATAATAAATAATTTTGATACTATATGTAAATAAAAATATGGAGACTATACAATGAAAACAACACAAATGACAAAGATTATTTTACTTTCGAGTATTGCAGCAGTCACACTACATGCTACAAACGGAGATAACCTTATAGCTATAGGAACAAAAGCCCGTGGTATGGGTGGAACAAGTATGGCAGTATCACATGGTGCTGAATCTGGTATTGCAAATGCTGCCATGATTACAACAGTAGAAGGTACAGAAATTACATTTGGAGGAACACTCTTTATGCCAGAGATTAAAACTACTCTTGCTTTCCCAAATGCACCATTACCACCTCAAGGAAATCTTACATCAGATGCAGATACAAACATGATCCCTTCTGTATCCATTGCACATAAAATCAATGAAAATTGGTATGTGGGTGTAGGTATGTGGGGAACTGCTGGAATGGGTACGGACTACAGAGGAAACCAAAATTTAGCTGTGGGTAATTTAGGTAACATGAATATGGTCACAAACCTTCAATTACTTCAATTTGCTGTACCAATCGCGTACAAAACAGGTGGTCTAAGTTTATCAATTGCACCAGTTATGCAATATGGTAACCTAGATATCAATTATGATGGGGTTGATTTAAATACAAATACACCATTTTCATCTGGTTCAGGCTTAGCACAAGATTTTGGTTTTGGTTATAATTTAGGTCTTGCCTATGATTTTACAGCAAATGGCATTGCTGGTCTTACTCTAGGTGCAATATATAAATCAGCCATTGAGATGACATATGATGGTCAACTTACTACTGCAACAGCACCATTTGGTTTAACACTCCCTGCTGGAGACACCTTAGAGCAACCTGCTGAATATGGTGTAGGTATTGCATATGTAACAGGTCAACATACATTTGCTTTTGATTATAAAAAAATTAAATGGTCAGAAGCTAAAGGATATAGTGATTTTGGTTGGGAAGACTCAGATGTCTATGCCTTTGGTTACCAATATGCACAAGACAACTGGGCTGTAAGAGTTGGTTATAACTATGGTGCTTCTGCAGTTGTAGAAGTAGCAGACCCAAGACTGAACTTCTTCAATCTTCTTGGTTTTCCGGCAACGGCAGAAAAACACTATACACTTGGTGGAAGCTATGCATTTACAGACCAGTTCTCACTTGACTTGGCATATGTGTATCAGCAAAAGAATACAGAAACATTTAGCCTACAAGGTTTATCTGCTGACCCACAAGGGACAATCACTACATCTCACAGAGAAGACAGTGTTTCTTTCCAGTTAGCTTATAAATTTTAATGTAAATAGAGATGCTTATTTAGCATCTCTTTTAGTATGTTATAAATAAAGAGTATCTGTTCTATCAGAAACTTGTATAATTTTAATTATACCCTTTCTTTAATAATTCTATCTCATTTCTCAAAAACTCAACTTCTCTGTTAAGTTTATTTATTTCTTCTTCCAGTGTCATCGTACTCTTGCCTGCAATAGGTAAAATTACTTTATTTTCTCTTTCTATATTAGTATCTACTAAAATATAGGTTACTTCCTTCCCATTTTCTTCTACTATTTCTGTATTTAATTTACCTGATTTTACCATTTTCAACACATTAAATAGACTTAACTTCTGTTTTAGAGCATAAGCTTTGATTGTTAATTTTTCCATGAATATTCCATAATATTTGACTTATAATCTTTAGAAATCTATGATTATTTAGAGTTTATTTCAGATATAATATGATAATTTACCTAAAGGATATTATAAATGTACATTCAAAAGTTAAACAACTTGATATTATCTCTTTTGCTTGCATTCTTTTTTGCACAGGACCTTGTTGCAAAATCTGCTGCTGATATCGAAAAAGAAGTTGACCATGCTATACAAAAATTTGAAAAAGATATTCGAGGTGGTGCTAAATTTCTTTCAAAAGTAAAAGGTTATCTTGTATTTCCATCAGTTATAAAAGGTGGATTTATCGTAGGGGGTAAATATGGTGAGGGAGCCTTACGTGTCAATGGAACCACTAAATATTATTACAGTATGACAGCCGCTTCCATTGGATTTCAAGCGGGTGCACAAGAACACTCAATGCTTATTGCCTTTATTTCTGAAACATCATTAAATAATTTTATAAAAAGTAATGGTTGGGAAGCTGGAGTAGATGGTTCTATTGCTGTAGCTGAATGGGGTGCAAGCAAAGATATCTCTTCCCTTAGTTTTGAAAAACCAATTGTCGGATTTATTTATGGGGAAAAAGGTTTAATGGCAGGTGTGAGTATTGCAGGTACAAAGTTTCAACGTATTGCCCCTTAATTGAACCTCTCTTTATATGAACACTTTTGGCAAAGTTCTTCTAGCGCTTTGCCCTCTTTAAACCCCTTTAACATGTTTAATGCACGTGTAGTATTTAATATGTCATCCAACCTCATTTCATGTAAATCACCAAGTTCAATTACACCGTCACAGTCCAAACAACATGGTACAACTTTACCAGAAGCAAGTATAGCTACATGTGACTGTAAACCTTGACAAGTACCATGTCCATAACGTTTATTATTTAATGAGGGCCATTCAAAATAATTGTCAAAATGTACTAAAATCTTAGAAGCCAAACGTACACTCTTTGG
>DQVJ01000065.1 GCA_015661795.1 Sulfurovum sp. | reverse complement strand
TACATGACGAAAACTTATCTCTCTTAAGCGACCTATCTCTTTAATCACACAATTTTCTACTTCACTTTCATAGACAATAATACTTTTACCATCTATTGTCTCTCCCAACAATTGTCCCTTTTTGAGTTCACCTTTGACATCACTTGGTGCTTCTGCAAGAGAGATGCCTTTTTGCACTTTTAAAATATTTTTTTTACCTTTTGCCACTCTATAAAAATGTTTTCTAATCAATTTTATAGCTTCTTTTTGAGGAAGACTTGCTATATAATAACTTTCATAGGGGATAGGATTACCTATTTTGAAACCTATTTCTTTTCCTTTGGCTTTAAACATTTCATGCGGCAGTGTCGCTGTGGCTAAAGATCTATTTATCATAGAAAGCATATAGAAACCTTTAGAGTTTATTGCCTCTATATAAATAGGAAGGATAGGAGAATGTGTCTTTGCCGCAATCTTATAAAAACCAGATTTCCAAGCTGTATCTCTTACGCCATTAGGTCTTGCACGACTTACTTCTCCTGAGGGAAAAATAATTACCGCTTCTTCATTTTCTAATGCAGTATAGATACCTTCAAGTGTGGTTTTAGTTGTTTTCCCTGTGATATTATCTACAGGGATGACTAACTCTTGTAAGTTTTCAAACTGTCCCAAAAATGCATTGGCAACAATTTTAATATCTTTTCGAATATCCTTAAGCAGATGGATAAGTGCCATTGCATCCAATGCTCCCAAAGGATGATTGGCGATAATCACTACGCGTCCATATGATGGTATGTGATCCATCTCTTTTGTATTAATTTTAATACCCACATCAAAATACTCAACTACAGACTCTACAAAAGAAAATGTATCTTTATTCTCATTCTCTTCCAGAAAAGTGTTGATTTGATTTTCATGAAAAAGTCTCTTGAGTGTTGAAAAAAGAAACTTTTTTGCAATTTGTGGAAGGTTCTCTACTGTAGGATAATGATGGACTAAATAGTTTTCTACACTGAGCTGATACATCATGCTATCCTGTAAAGTTCATTAATCGCTCTTACCAAATGTTCTTTCACCGATTTTGCTTTTTTATGTGCTGCAAATAACTCTTCTACAAGATCCCACTCTTCATAAATAATTTCAAATGCTTCTTCTATAGAAATAGAAAACTCTTCTGCGAGTCTTTTGGCCAATTTTCCTAGTTTTTTTTCTGAAATTGTCATTATTTCATCTGTCATTCTAAAACTCCACATGTATATTTTTGATATGATAAAATATACTGATAACCTAATGGATACAAAACAATTACATTTTTGTTATCAACTGCCTGATGTGTTCATCGATTTAAAGATTCTTTTCTGATATTTTTCTAACTTTTTTTCAAACAATACTATAGGTTCCTTGAGCAACAATCTCTCTTTATTATTTAATTCATATCCTAATTGTTGTTCAAGTTCTGCCATTTTAATTTTTTTATAAAGTTCAATAATCTTTAAGTTTGTCAATCCTCCTAAAAAATTTCTCATCAACAATAATGTTTGATACCTTGTCTCTTCTTTATCAAATGTACTATTTTGCAGTGACCACAGTGCTGTTTTATAACTACTGCTATCAATAAATGCTATATCAAAATTTTGGTTAATAAAATAATCTGACACCGTTTTAAAATAATGGTTATACGGTTTTTTAATATTTTTAACTTTCTTGGCACCCCAAATATAAATCGAAGCCAGTTGATTAAACTCATCTCTTAATTTTTCTATCTCATCATAAATGGGGACTAATTTTCCTTTTTTCGAAAGTCTAAAGTTTCTATTAAATGCCATGGAGATGCTGTTCATCACATTTTGAAACTCTGTTTTAGCATGACTCTCTTGATTGAGTAACATAATAAGTAAGTCTTTAATCTTCATTTTATCACTATGTTTTTCTTTGGTTTTCTGTACCTGATCAACTTGAAGTGTTACCAGTTTACGTATATCTTTTACCCGTACTTCACTATGAATACTACGAAGCAATATTTCCTTGAGTTTTTGTTTAGAATAGATATTCAATGCATCAATAATATCTGTCACTCTGTATCGATTTTCATCTGCTAAGTCCATTGCCTGACAAAGTATTGTTTTATTCGTACTGTTAGAAAGATCAATACCATGAGAAGCCAGATACTCTTCCTCAACCCTAATAGCATATGCTAAATACTCTTCTAAATAACTATATTCCGGATACTGCAGTAGCTCTTTTTTACGCTTTATGAGTGAAGCCAATGCATATTGTTTTATCTCTTCGCCAAGTAAATCAAATAAACCATATTTCTCTATGCGTCTAAAATTATTGAGGTTTGCATTGAACCTTATACGCTTAGGCAATGGTTCAGATGACTTAAGTAACATTTTATCGAGGAGGACTTCTCCATCATGACTAAATGCTGTATGTCCTATATCATGTACCATTCCAATAATCTTAGCTATATTGAAAAAGTTAAGATTTATATCTTCACCTAATTGTCTACTCACATTTGCAAGAAGATACTCAGTACCAAGTCCTACTTCTACGGAGTGACTGTATCGATTTCTTATACTATCTTTTGTCTTTTTAGAAATGTACATTGGAATATCTTTAAGGCGTACAAATATCTTATGTCCCACTATATACATCTCACACTCTTCTACCAACCCCAACGCTGTTGTAGTTATCAAAAAACACCTTTGTTTTATATTTACATTCTCTTTATTATACAGTAGTCATATTGCACTTTAGCAATACTGTCACTACATTTTGCATATTTTTTCAATACTACGTTTTTCAAAGCGAATGTATGATGTATACAAGGGAATTTTCAGAATAAAAATGAAGAGAGTAAGAAGAGACAGATAGATGACTGTCCCCAATTTTATTTTTTTTCTGTAGTAGTTTTGCAGTAGTATACGCTATGGTTTATCTCTTATAAAATATCACGTCTTACTTTACTTCATATATCACCGTAGAACCGCTTACCTCATAAGAAACCAAAAGTAAATTTTTACCATTAGGAGACTCTGATGCAGGAACAAACCTCATACCTTCAGGAGAAATATCACCATCTTTTCCTGTTCTGTAATAATCTACAAACTCTGCTTGAGCTGGAGTAGTGATATCATATACCATAATGGCATTTTGTCTTTCAAGTCCAACAAAAGCATATGTTTTACCATCTATCTCTCCCACAGTTATAGCTTCAGGTTCAGCCCCTTTGTTTCCACTTCTGCCATCCATCTCTCCATCATCTTGATTAAATAGACTAGGTTCATACACAATAACTTTTTGACCTATCTCATCTCCACTGTCAAAAACCAAATCACCATTGTCATTCCAAATAGAAAAACTTCTTGCTCCATAGGTATAGAGTTTATCGTAGTCACCATCATTGTCTGTATCACCCAAGTCTACCATCACTTTTAAATCATTTTCATTCGTGTATGCACTGGCAATTGAGCTATCTAAATCTAATTTTTTAATTTTTTTCTCATCTTCAAAGTCACCATATTCTCTACCATCACCTTCATTTGCTGTAACTAAAAAAGTATTCCCATTGCTAATAAACGATGCTATAGAATCAGGCATATAAAGACCAAAAAGTCCTGCATAAGACTTCATTTTTATCTCACCTTCTTCTTCAATATCAATCGTATTGTTTGAGTCAGCTTCCCAACTTTTAGCACCAAAAGATTTTACATACTCTAAAGTATTTGTATTGAGGTTTAGTTTTGCCATGGCATTGTTTTCTTG
>DQVJ01000282.1 GCA_015661795.1 Sulfurovum sp. | reverse complement strand
GCAATGAAGTATGTATATCAATACATTGATGGACCGCTAGAAGTGCACAACCCTGGATCTGATGTTATGATTGTTGCTTCTGGTTGTGCTGCTGCACAAGCAAGAGAAGCACATAGATATGCACAAGAAGAAGGTATCAGTGTCGGTTTTGTTAAGGTAAAATGTATTAGACCATGGCCAAAAGATGAGATTCGTGAAGCTTTGGCAACTGCAAAAACAGTTATTGTCCCTGAACATAACATCATCGGATGGTTATGTAAGGAAGTAAAAGCAGCTATTCCAAATAGTGGGATTGTTGTTGAGGGACCAAGAGTATATGGTGGTATGACACTGCCAGTAGAATTGATTATGACAGAGATTTATGATGCTCTTGGCATGAAATCTGAAACATTACAAGCATAAAAGGAAAAGCTATGAGTTTAAAATATATGATTCCAGCATCGAAATTTAAGAGATATTTACCAAAAGACTATGTTGAGTTGGTAGATTACGGTCCATTTGGTAAAGACTACGCTGATGTAGGCGTTAAAAACATGGGAACATTTAAAGAGTTGGTTGAAGAGCACCCAATGTGTTCTGGTTGTTGGATGGCTTATTACATTAAGATTATCTTTGCAGCACTTCCAAACCCTGAAAATACAGTAACAATTGGTACTGCTGGTTGTGGTAGACTTGCGATTTCTCAAGCTGCTGTACCTTTCATTTATGGTAACTACGGTGACCAAAATGCTATGGCTTCTGGGCTTACTCGTGCATTTAGATTAAGATTCCCTGACATACAAAAAGATGTTATCACTATCGCCGGTGATGGTGGTATGATGGATATCGGTTTCTCTATGACTATGCATGCATGGTTTAGACGTGAAAAATTCACGACTATTATGCTTGACAATGAAGTCTATGGAAACACTGGTGGACAAGAGTCTGGTATGAGTATCGAAGGTGCTGTACTTAAAATGTCTCCAAAAGGTAAAAACTTTGGGAAAATGCCTGCAATGCAACTAGCAATTACTGCTGGATGTGTGTATGTTGTAAAAATGTCTCCGACAAATATCAACAAATCAGCAAAAGCTATCAGAAGAGCAATCTTTGCAGCAAGAAACCTTGGACCAACATTTATCCATGTGTATACATCTTGTAACATTGAGTACTCTATTCCAACTCCAGATGTATTTAGAGATGCGAAAGAGATGGAAAAAGGACGTTTTGCATTTGAAGAATTTATGACACCTGAAGCAAAAGAATTATTTGCAAAAGTTGAGTCTAAAAAGAAAAGAGAGGTAAGTTAATATGGCAGCTTCAATTGAAAATAGAAAAAGATACAACATGCGTATCTCTGGACTTGGTGGGCAGGGGGTTGTAACAACTGCTCACATCCTCGGATCATGTATGGATAACTCAGGTAAATATGCTTCTTTGGTACCATTTTTTGGTTCAGAAAAAAGAATGGCACCGGTTGAAGCTTATGTTAGAGCTTCTACTGAGCCTATCTATGAAGTTGGAGAAGTGGTTTATCCAGATATTATTATGATTTACCATTCACAAGTTGTGACACATGGTAAGTCATACACAATGCCTTTTTATACTGGATTGAAAAAAGACTCTTTGGTTATCATCAATACAAGTGTTGATGTACTTGAAGAAGAAGATTTAAAAGTCTTAAAAAGACTAAATGCCAAAGTGGTTCAATTTGATGCAACAGAACTGGCTATTAAAATTGCTGGAACAGAACTTGCAACAAACATGGCAATGATGGGTATGTTACTTGGTTTAACAAAACTTGTAACAGAAGATGATATTGAAAAAGCCGTAAGAGAAAGATTCTTAGGAAACTCATTTGTTACATCTGGTGGTACAGCATCATTGGATTCAGCTATTGAGAAAAAGTTTAAGAAAAAAGAAGAACTTCTTGCAAAAAATATGGAAGTAATTAACAGAACTTTTGAACTCGCAGACAGCATTGATTTGTCAAGTGATAAACTGGTAATTGATTTAGAAGTTTAAGAAAAATATTTAACTTAATTTACATGGTATAAGTTGTAAAGCTTAGAGCATTATTAAGTTAAAAGATAATAAAATAAAAATAATACTGATTAAAGGAAAAATATGTACTATGTAGCAAAAGTAAATTCTGAGATGTGTTCAACGTATAAGTGTAATATGTGTACACTATATTGTCCAGAGGCAAACACATTGATGTATGATAAAGAGCCTAAACATGGCAATAAAAATGGTACTTCATGGGTTGATGAAGACAGATGTAAAGGGTGTGCAATTTGTGTATACGTATGTTCTGATCTTTTAGAGAGAAACTGTATCGAAATGGCGATGGTTACTCCAGACTAGCAGTAAGTTTTAAATAGGGAGATTTTCCCTATTTAATAAATATACTTTTAAATGAAAGTGTATATAGGTGTCATATGTATAAGTTTTGCTCTTAAATGAGAGTAAACTTTATACATATATGACACCGTATATAAAAAATAATATATTAGGAGACAACATGGCTAATTTAGGCCCAGCACATTATTCACCATATCCGGTAGCATTTTATGATGATTTACTTACACCCCCAGAAGGGAAAGCACTGTTATTGACTGAAATAGTTGATGAAGAAGTAGCAATGAGAGAAATTGCTAGAGTAATGTTAACAAGTGAGAACGCTACTATATTCCCTGGACCACAAGTTTTATATGCGTGGAATGAAGAGGCAAAGAAAAAAGCGACACTTATTAAAGAAATGGCAGAAGTTTTAAATGCTAAAATGATACCAATGTATGATTACAGACCAAAATATCCTAAGATTGACGCTGAAGTTGAAATCAATCCGAATCACCCAAATTTAACAATTTGGCATAATAATATTAAGGCATGTATTTTTGTTGGTGTGCACTGTCATTACGCAAACGTTGCATTAAAAATGATTAGATCTGAAACAGACTGTTATACAGCTGCTATTTGTGGACTGTCAGGACATGAAGATGCTATGGCGACCATTAGAGACCAACATGCATCAGAGATGGCAAGATTTATCGAGATTGCTAAAGAAGTTAAAAAAGAACTTGGAAAATAGAGTTAGGAGATAACTATGAGTATAAAAAATATGACAGAAGAAAAAAACTGGTCAGGTCAGAAACTCGTTTCGACAGACTATTTGCTTTTTGAGGCTCCTAGAGAAAAACACTTTATGACAGGTTCAGAAGTGCTTAAGGAAGCAATCAAAAGATGTACGGTAGATGCGTCAGTATCTTATCCTATTACACCACAATCAGAGGCAGCACACCTTATAGGTGAGTTGTGGGCTGAAGGGTATGTAGGATTGTACTTTAGAGGTGAAAATGAATTTGGAGTTATGTCAGAAGTACAAGGTTGTGCAATGGCAGGTGCAAGAACAGTAACAACAACTTCAGGTCCTGGTACACTAAGAGCTATGGAAAACTTTCCAACATGGTCAGGAACAAGAAT
>DQVJ01000031.1 GCA_015661795.1 Sulfurovum sp. | reverse complement strand
TCATTGGCTGGAGCACGATAATATATCATAATAATCATAGCGTATATGACTATAGATACAGTAAATAAAGAAAGAAAGCCTTTTAGACTTTGTTCGGAGATTATCAAGTTTTTTATTCTTATTTCTTTTAAGGAATAAAGATAAATAAATATAACAGGGATAACCAGATACATACCATACACAAGTTGGTATCTGTATGCTCTGGAACCCAAGGGTACCAGTTCAAATATGAGCAGTGTTGCAAGTGCTATTGTACTAAACCGTGAGTCAACTTTAAACTTCTTGTACCCTATCCATAATAACAATACATAGGTAAGTCCGATAAAGCCTAGATAAATGCTATAATAATATGCTGTATCCGCTTCAGAAAGACGTATTAATACAATAGCCAATACTACACTTAATACAAGTAAAATAACATTTTTATATGTATTTAATATCCAATATTTAGTACTTAACAAAATAACAGACAAAATAATAAATAACAACAAGCCTGAAGAAAGTGCATAAAAATGTAAATAAATAAATTTCTTTTTAAGCGATCCTGCACCGTAGCCCTGATTGTTACTAAAAAGTAAATCATATAAATAATTCATTTGCTGTACAAACAGTTCATAATGTCCTATCATTTTCATGATGACTAAAACAGCAACGATAGCAACGAAAAAACCTGTTAAAAAAACTATACTCTTTTTTAAAGTTTGCTTAATTTGAATACCATCTGTAATCAAATCATAATAAATGATAACAATTATCAGTGACAAACCTAAGATATTTGGAATTCTAATATAAAAGTTTAACCCCAGAACAACACCCGCAGCAAAAAGAAGAGATAATTTATTAGAAATTAATCCTTTATATAACAATAACAATCCCCACACATAAAACAATATAGTCAACATATAATAGTTCGTCAATGTATAAGTCTCAATATTGACAAAAATTTCACTTAAAAGTAGAAAATAAAGTAAACGCTTCTTTGTTGTAAAAGGTGACAACAAACTATAAATCATATATATTAAAATATATAAAGAAATGATAAATGCAATACGATGTCCAACAACACCTAGCCCACCAAAAACTATCTCAGCTATTGCACCGATAAATCCTGTTAACCAACTGCCAAATACAATGTCAGGCATTACTTCTGGATGTATAAAAAAGTTCTCAAAACTTACTACCCAATAACCAAACTCTAAAACATCCAAGCCTTGAAAAACTAAAAAAACCCAAGGAAACAGTACAATCATAAACAACAATAATTTATTTATATTCTTCTCATTAGTAGGAGTATGCATTTAAAAACCTTTAATTAATTTATACTTGATTTGTGATTAGTATAGATGTCACTCTATAACTTTAATGATATACAAAAAATTTTCTTGCTAAATAATTCCAAAAAAACACAATCGCAATCGCAATAATCCTAGACAAAAGCGGATCCATTTGAAAAACTGAGTAACTCAATATTTTTACAATAATAACGGTAAACAATGCACCTAATATTGCTATGCCTACTACAGCGATAAATTCATGTTTAGTACTTTGAAGCTTATGTCCATCAGTGAAAATATAATTTCTACCTATAATATAATTAGCCAATAATCCAGCACTATATCCTAGAATAATAGCAATAATATAATGGATCCCAACAAGTATAGCACTTGAGTACAGTACATAATCTATCAAGGTAGAAACTACCCCTAAGAACAAAAACTTATGTACCATTTTCATTTTACTAAAACTGTACTTTAAATGTTTTTTTCAATAATATAACGTGGGCGTGCTTTAATCTCAAGATATATTTTTCCTATATACTCTCCTATAATACCAAGAGAAAGCATTTGTACTCCCCCGATGAAATATATAGGAAGTACCGTTGATGCCCAACCGGGAACAGCTTCATCTGTAAATAATGCGATCCATAGTGAATATATAGTCAATATCAGTGTAGAAATAAAAAGAATGAACCCTATCGCAGAAATAAAACGTAAAGGAGTTACCGAAAAAGAACTAATTCCATTCCATGCGAAAGAAAGCATTTTACGTAAAGGATATTTTGACTCACCTGCCATCCGTTCTGAAATATCATAAGTAACTGTTGTTGATTCAAAACCAAGTAGTGGTATAAGTCCTCGTAAAAAAAGGTTAACCTCTTTATACTCTTTAAGATGCTCAAGTGCTCTTCTACTTAACAGTCTAAAATCAGCATGATTATAAACTATATTAACACCCATTAAACGCATAGCCTTATAAAAGCCTTCAGCAGTTATACGCTTAAAAGTACTATCTGATTCACGTTTCTTTTTTACACCATAAACTACTTCATGACCGTTATAATATAAATCAACCATTTTTTCTATCATACTTGTATCGTCTTGTAGGTCAGCATCTATGCTAATTACTGCATCACCCTCTACTGTCATTAAAGCTGCAAGAAGAGCATTTTGATGTCCAAAATTACGAGAAAGTTTTATCCCTGAAATATGTTTATTTTTTTCTGTCAATTCTTGAATGATTTTCCAAGTCTTGTCTTTACTTCCATCATCTACAAAATAAATAGTACTATTCTCATCAATTTTGGAAGATTGTATTAATTTTTCAAAAATTGCAAGTAGCTTTGCAGATGTTTCCTCTAAAACCTCTTCTTCATTATAACATGGTAAAACGAGTGAAAGTTGCATGTTAGGGTTCCCTTATTTTTCTTCTACTGTCAATACAGTATCTAGTTCATATTCTCTATCTTTTGAAATTCTATAACTTTTTTCATCTTCATCATAAAAAACAACATTTTCATCTAATGCTATAATACTTGGATGAATCATTATTTCATAACTTTCATTAGACTTCTTTAGTTTTTGTACAATATCCTTGGTTACAACACCTGTATATAATATAGAATAAAATTTCATATCATGATATAAATTTTCATATCTTGCATTAATAGCCGTAAAACTTCTTAATAAAAAATATTTAACTATTCCTCCATTAAGTATGAAATTAAATTTTCTTGTGAGAGAAAATGAATCAAATATATTTTCATGTATCAACCGTACTCTCTTTACATTGTATTTTTTTGCTAACTTGATCACAATACGGTAGATACCAGGTATAAGATGAATATGTCGATGACTATCAATATGTGTAAGTGCTATACCTTGATGGATAACCCTTAAAATTTGTTCTTCAAATTCTTCTTCCACTGCTTTTAAAAATACTTTATTATTTATGCTTAAAAGTATTAATTTTAAATACCCCAAATTAAAAAAGCTATTTGAATTATTATATATACGATTAGGTTTTAATGCTTTTCCATATGTAAGTACTAAATGCATCCCTGCACCTAAACCTTTTCTATCATGCAAACCTTCAATCGCTTCATCAAAATAGTCCCCGTTTGCCATAATGCTGGTGTGGGTAATCATACCAGTATCATACCCTTTAAAAATTGCTTCATTTGTACCTGGTGTCATCCCTAGGTCATCAGCATTTATTATCACTTTATCCATACTTTATTTTAATCCACTTCCCATTATTATTACAATATACTTTTAAGTATGAAGTATACACTATAACACATTAAGATGCAGGTTCTGCAATTGTTACCGTCACCCCTGCATCAGTCACAGAATAATCACTTACCAATCTTGCTGTTATAGATGACCCCTGTACAGTTAAAGTAGTATTAATAGCACCATC
>DQVJ01000309.1 GCA_015661795.1 Sulfurovum sp. | reverse complement strand
TATGAAGGTAAAGATGGACAGAACTTATATCATTATGACCTTTATAGACTTGAACATGAAGAATTCATGCAAATGGGACTGTTTGAAGAGTTTGAAAAAGAGGGATGGCATATGGTAGAGTGGGGAAGTAGTGAACTTAAAGATTTTTTAGAGGGTGTTGGTTATAATGTTGGGACTGTGGATATCACAGCAGTGAATCACAAAAGAGTATATAGGATAGATGTATAATGCACATACTAGAAGCAAAAAGTCTTGCCAAAACCATTAAAAAAACAAAAATAGTACACGATATTTCTTTATCTGTCAAAAGTAAAGAGATTGTAGGGCTTTTGGGTCCTAATGGTGCAGGGAAAACCACTTCTTTTTATATGGTGTGTGGACTCACAGATGCAACCGAAGGAGAAGTGTTTTTAGATGGGGAAGATGTCACAAAACTGCCATTAAGTGCGCGTGCACAGATGGGTATAGGGTATTTACCTCAAGAATCCAGTATTTTTAAAGATTTGACAGTAGAAGAAAATTTGCTTATCGCAGCAGAAGCACTGAATCTACCTGAAGAGACTGTGCACCCACGTATAGAAAAACTCTTGGAAATTTTTAACATTGAACCTATTCGTGCCCGTTTGGGTATACGTTTAAGTGGGGGAGAACGAAGACGAGTAGAAATTGCCAGAGCTTTGGTGGGTGAACCGAAATTTTTACTGCTTGATGAACCTTTTGCGGGAGTTGACCCTATTGCTGTCATTGATATACAGAATATCATTAAACAACTTGTTGAGTTGGATATGGGCATTCTCATTACTGATCATAATGTACGTGAAACTTTAGGGATTTGTGACCGAGCCTATGTGATGAGATCAGGAGAAATGTTAGCTACAGGAACAAGTGATGAGATAGCTAATGATGAAAATGTTCGCAAGCATTATCTTGGAGAACACTTTACATTTTAGATGACACGTAAAAAAGTAAAAATACTCTTAGATCAAGAGATGCTAAGACGAAACAACAATCAAGAAATTTCTTTAGACAAACCCGATCCTTTACTTATAGCTTCCAAGCATAATGATGAAACCATTGCTCTTATCTGTGCTTTGTTTTCTTATGGAAATGCAGGGCTGATAGTAAAATTTTTAGCAAGTTTAGATTTTACTTTGCTTGAGGCTTCAGATGTTCAAATTAGACAATCACTCTCTTCATATTACTATAGATTCCAAAATGCAGAAGACATTGCGGGTATTTTTATTACACTTAAACGACTCAAAGAAATAGATAGTATAGAAAATATATTTTATGCGGGGTATAAAAAAGAAGAGAATATACTAGATGGATTGTGGCATTTTATTGCAACTGCTGAAGAGGTATACCCCTATACAAGTCGAGGGTATCGTTTTCTTATAGGTAGTGTACCTAAAAAGATAAATGCTGCAGGAACGTATAAACGTTATATGATGTATTTACGTTGGATGGTACGTCAGGATGCTCTCGATTTAGGTCTATGGACAAAGATACACAGTAAAGATTTATTGATGCCATTAGACACACATACATTTAAGGTTTCTAGACGTTTAGGTCTCTTAACACGAAAAACATACGACATGAAAGCAAGTATAGAATTAACCAAGACATTGGCTTCTTTTGATAAAAATGATCCGATTAAATACGATTTTGCACTTTATAGGCTGGGACAGGAAAAGTTAGCCTGATAATTAGTCAGAATTAAGTGCAAAATTGCTATACTCCTGCAATTATTAACTTAACATGAGGATGTTTTATGGAAGGTATATTTACGTATCTGGGCGCAATCTTTGGGCATGGACAAATGTTGTTTGTGTCCCATTTGATTTTAACAGCGATTATTATTTTATTTATAGCAAAAATGGCTACTAAGAGTCTTAGAGCTGTACCTGTAGGTACACAGAATGTAGTTGAAGCATTTCTTGGGGGTGTTATTGCTATGGGTAAAGATGTTATTGGTGAGGAACATGCTCGCAAATACCTCCCTTTAGTAGCGACTATTGGATTCTTTGTACTCATTAACAACCTTATAGGTATTATCCCAGGATTTGAATCACCAACTTCAAATATCAATGTAACACTTGTTCTCGCACTTGTTGTATTTGTATATTATAATTATGAAGGGATAAAAGCGCAGGGAGCTTTTACATACTTTAAAAATTTTGTACACCTTGGAGAAATGAATCCTATTGCAAAATTTGCAATGTCACTTTTGATGTATCCTATTGAGTTGGTATCACACCTTTCACGTATTGTTTCTCTCTCTTTCAGACTTTTTGGAAACATTAAGGGAGATGATCTTTTCTTATGGGTTCTTTTGATGTTGGTACCATGGATTATTCCAATGACTCCATTAGTACTCCTTACCTTTATGGCATTTTTACAAACTTTTGTTTTTATGATTCTTACGTATGTGTACCTTGCAGGTGCCATTGCATTAGAAGAAGATCATTAATCGATCATTGACTATGAGACTTAAAGACAGATCCTTAAGTTTTGTGGTCAATTTTCTCTTGGGTGTCTCTTGGGCATCAGTATTTATAGGGGGGATTACCTCTTTCCTCTCTTTTTATCAAGATTCTTTTTTACTTGCATTTGTTTCAATATTTATAGGTGCAATTCCTGGTATGGTAGCTATTATTTTATTAGAACTTGTGATAACCAACAAAGAAAATCAATTAGAACTACAAAAACAGACAGCACTTTTGGAAAAGCTTCTTTCTCAAAAGAACAGATAAATTTTAAAACCTCTGTCATATTTTAT
>DQVJ01000138.1 GCA_015661795.1 Sulfurovum sp. | reverse complement strand
AGCAGTAAACAATATTTTGAACCAGAGATGACTTATGATGCACCAACAAGTGCATACGGAGGGGTAATTGTTGATTTAAGTCGTGATGGTGCAACACTTGAAAATGGAAAATATATCGGTAAAGATGGGATAAGCAATATTAATATTGGTGAGGGGTATAGGTTTTTAAGTGAAAGTAAATATTATGTTTTGGCATCCAATGTTGAAGGTATTTTAAAGATAATTGACAAAAAAACAAATGAATCAATCCGTGAAGTCTCTTTGCAAGTTCCTATCGTTTCAGCCACAATACGAAAAGGGATAGTAGCATATATTCTCAACAATAATACTTTTGGAATTTATAATATAACTGACAATAAAAAAGTTGTTGAAAATCGTTCTGAAAGAACGTATGCTATTGATACAAGAGCAGCAAGTCCGATGTTCATAGATAACCTAGCTGTAATGCCGATGCTCGACGGTAAATTAATTATTGTAGATATAGAGAACAGTCAGAATGCAAAAGTAGTCTATCTAAGTAGTTATAAAGCATTTAACAACATCATATACTTATCTCGGATGGGCAACACCATGGTGGCTGCGACACCGAAAAAAATCATTTCTTTAGGGGACAATGGTAAACAAGAATATCATGCAAATATTTCTGAAGTAGCTATAACAGAGGGATATGTCTATGTGTTTACAAAAGAAGGAAATATTGTAAGGCTTAATAGTCATTTTGAAGTGATAGCAGAAAAGAAGTTTAAATTTGCACATTTCTCAGTAGCAACAACGTTTGACAAAAAAGTATTTGCACTCGATCAGCAGGGTTCGCTTATTGTATTGGCGGCTGATTTAAGTAAGTTTAAAATTTATGATATAGGGGAAGTGGATGCTCCGGCATTTATCACTGGAACAAAACTTTATAAAGATGGTAAGATTATTGAATTATCAAACTTAGGTTATGAATAGTAATCTAAGTAATCTACTTGTTGCATTTGAGGAGTATTTGAGCGTAACAAAAGCATTGGATAGTTTGACTATAAGTTCTTATATCTCTGATTTACAACAACTCGAAATACATTCGAAAAAAGTACTTACAAAATTAAGTACGACAGATGTGTTAGCTTTCCTCTCTACATTTGAAAATAAAAGAACACTCAATCGTAAGTTGTCTTCTATCAATGTATTTTTTTATTTTTGTCACATACAAAGTTTCACCCATGAAAAGATTAAAATACCTATGGCAAAAGTACCTAAAAATCTTCCAAAATATGTGAGTAACGAAGAAATATTAGATGGTATTAACCTCATTGACAGAAGTAATGTAACAGGATTACGTGATTATGCTTTGATACTTTTTCTGTATGCCAGTGGATGCCGAGTTAGTGAAGCACTTAGTGTACAACGTACGGATATAGTGGAAGGTTGGCTGAAAATTCGTTTTGCCAAAGGTGAAAAAGAGAGGGTTGTCCCTCTCGCACCAGTGGCTACACAAGCAATGGAGCGTTACTTATCAGAACAAACACTTGCCAGCCCGTATATATGGTTGAACTATAGGGGGGAACAGTTGAGTCGGATTTCGGCGTATAAGATAGTCAAAAAATATTTGGGCGTATCTCCGCATGTATTACGACACTCTTTTGCTTCATCACTTATTATTGGTGGTGCTGATCTGCGTGTAGTGCAAGAGTTACTTGGACATGCTTCACTAGAGACGACACAAATTTATACGCATATACAGAAACAAAATCTAGCAGAAACGATGCATGCATATCATCCTTTACGATGATTTAGACATGATCAAATGGTGACAAGTGTTACAATAAATACGGTGAGAAAATAAATGGAAAATATTAAAACTATTGTTGAATTTTTACAAACAAAACAAATTATCTTTAAATCTTTGAAAGAAGTAAGTCCTAAAGAACTGGGAAGCCATAAAAAAATAAGTATCTATATCGGCATAGACTTACAAGGGTATTATACTGATATTATGTGGCTTGAAAAGAAGAGTAGAGTACTGCGTAAAGAAGTTGAAGAGTTGATAAAACTACATGAGAAATTGGAAAAGTATATAGACAGCAGTATTAAAAAAAAGTATATTATTATAGTGGCACCTTTATGTTCAAAAGCAAAAGCATTATTAGAAGAAAATAATTGGAAAGTTTGGCATCATGTTTAACGTACTCTTGGCTGATATTGGTAATACATATTTTCACATATATGATGGCACAAAAATCGTACACTTGAAATATAGTGATGCCATAGAAAGATATAAAGATGAACGTATTTTTTATATCTCGGTTAAACATGAACTGTCGGATGAAATAGAAAATATAAAAAAATGGAAAAATGTATCTTCTTTGATGCAAATAGAGGGAGCATATGATACAATGGGCATCGATAGAAAAGCACTGTGTTTAAGTCATCATAATGGGGTGTTTGTGGATGCTGGTTCTGCTATTACTGTAGACGTTGTGAAAGAAGGAAAATATATGGGAGGCTTTATATTACCAGGGCTGAAAGCATACATACAAGCCTATAAAATGATTTCTCCCGCATTAGATACAAGTTTAAAGCAAGAGCTTAGATTAGAGAACTTAGCAACTACAACAAAAGAGCAGATAAGCTATGGTATAATCGCGTCAATTAAAGCACTCATAGACAAACATAGTGATGGCAAAAAACTCTACTTTACTGGTGGTGATGGTGAGTTTCTTTCAAGCTTTTTTAAAGATGCCAACTATGATGAAATGTTAGTTTTTTATGGGATGCAAAAAGCTATAAATAATAAGGGTTGACATGTTAACAGTAGCACTTCCAAAAGGAAGAATAGCAGAACAGACATTAGAGATATTTGCAGAGATATTTGGTGGAGAGTTTAAATTTGAGGGTAGAGAACTTATTTTAGATATGGGTGAGTTTCGTTTTTTAAATGTACGTAATCAGGACGTGCCTACTTATGTAGAACATGGTGCTGCTGATATTGGTGTGGTAGGACTGGATGTGATTACTGAAAAAGAATTAGATATCATACAACTTCTTGACATGCAGTTGGGTAAATGTAAAGTAGCTATTGGTATTAAAAATGAAGATGAGCTAGATTGGTCACGTCCTAACATTAAAGTTGCTACAAAAATGGTTAATATTACAAAAAACTATTTTGCACAAAAGGCAGTGGGGGTAGAAGTAGTCAAACTTTATGGTTCTATCGAACTTGCTCCGCTCGTTGGACTTGCAGATGCGATTGTAGATATCGTAGAAACAGGGAATACAATGAGAGAAAATGGACTTAAAGTTGCTGAAGATATTATGGACTCTTCTGCACACCTTATAGCAAACAAAAACAGCTTTTATGCGAAAAAAACTGAGATACTCTCACTCTATGAAAAAATAAAAGCTGTCGTAGAAAGAAATGCCTAAGTCAAATCAAGTATCTGACCCCCTTGACCTCTACGCAAAAGTAGAGGATCTTCTTGGCGTAAAAGAGGTAGCTCCTCGTCTTTATGCCCATTATCTTCTATTTTTAAATACAATTGATTTTGAAACACTTCTCGATGTGGGGTGTGGGTCTGGAGACTTTTTATTTCAGATGCAAAAATCACTGGGGATTCCACAGGTCAAAGGTATTGATTTAAGCCCTTTAATGGTGACAAAAACATGTGAACAGGCAATAGATGCAGAGTGCATAGATCTTTGTGATTTAAAGGGGGAATATGACGTGATTACAGCTGTATTTGACATGCTTAATTACTTAACACCTATACAATTACAATCATTTTTATCTTGTATAAAAAATCATTTAAATGAAGGTGGACTTTTTCTTTGTGATATCAATACCTTGTATGGTTTTGAAAATGTAGCGGTAGGTTCATTTATTGTAGATGATAAAGAACGGTTTTTAACCGTAGACAGTGATTTTGAAGAGGGTGAATATATTTCAGAGTTTACGCTGTTTGAAAAAGAGGGTACATATTATCAAAAATCACAAGAGACGATTAAACAGTATTATCACAGTGTTAAGGATATTGTAAAGTATAGTGGATTGGAATTAGTTGTAAATGATAATGTAGATTTGTATGAACTAGAGGAAGCAGATAAACGCTTT
>DQVJ01000085.1 GCA_015661795.1 Sulfurovum sp. | reverse complement strand
GTTGGAATTGGGCTACATAAAGGTGAACCGATCAAGTTACGACTTGAACCACTTGATGCAAATGCAGGAATTGTATTTTATCGTGAAGATTTGGCGATGAGTATAGCTCTTTCTCCCTCTTCTGTTATTGATACGCGTATGGCAACAGTTATAGGTGATAAGGAAAAAGGATTTATTTCAACAATAGAACATTTTCTTGCTGCCGTATATGCATATGGTATAGATAATATGCGTGTGATTGTAGATGGTAATGAAATGCCTATTATGGATGGTTCTGCTATTTCTTTTTGTTTATTGCTAGATGAAGCAGGGATTAAAGAACTTGATGTACCTAAAAATATTTTACGTGTGAAAAAAATCATTGAAATCCAAGATGGTGATAAGTTTGTACGTTTGACACCTGCAGATAAAGCAAGTTTTGATTTTCGTATTAAGTTTGATCATCCTGTTATTGGTGAACAAAGTGAAAAATTCGAGTTTTCTACACAGAATTTTATAGAAGAGATTGCAAGGGCTAGAACCTTTGGTTTTGCCAAAGATATACAATATTTACAAAGTCAAAACTTGGCATTAGGAGCTTCTTTACAAAATGCCATAGGGTTAGACAGTCATAAAGTACTTAATCCTGAGGGGTTACGTTTCAACAATGAGTTCGCAAGACATAAAATCTTGGATGCTATGGGAGATATGTTGGTTAGTGGATATAATATTTTAGCCAAATATGAATCTTTTGCGGGAAGTCATCATTTAAATTATCAGTTAACAAGCAAATTACTCTCAGACAGTAATAATTATGAACTTGTAGCCCTTGAAGCGTTAGAAAGCAGAGCATTTGCAAAGTCATTCGCATAGGTACACATTATTAATCATTTCCATCTCATCCCCTCTTCTTGTGGGTGTCTATGAAGATGGACACCTTATTCAAACTTTTACAAGTAATAAAAAAACATCAGAAATTTTATTACCTATTGTGATGGAATGTATTCAAACACATGACATTTCTCAAATGATTTATACCAGAGGTCCAGGTTCCTATATGGCTATAAAACTCACGTATATTATGCTCAAAACCATAGAAATTACACGCGGAATAGAGTGTTTAGGGTGTAGTGGCTTTACTGTAAATGGTGCAGAACCTATTAAGGCGATTGGAAATCTCTATTTTATCAAGGAAAAAGAGACTATAATGACAAAAAAATTTGAACACGCAGTAGATGCAAAGTTTATACTACCCCAAAGTATTCATAATCTAGATATTGATAAAGAATCAACCCCTGAGTATATACTGCCAGCTGTTTAAGGGAAGAAGTTAGAATGTTTGTAAGCGTACCCGCCACATCTGCAAATCTTGGTCCTGGATTTGATACATTAGGACTTGCGGTAGATTTGAGAAATGAGATTATTATAAAGCCATCTAAATTTTTAAGTATTTCAACGCATGGTGAAGGCGCAGAGAATCCAAAGATTAAAAAAAATTCTCTTTTTTTAAGTATTTTCAATGAAAATTTTAAACGATTAGCAAATCGAGAGGAAAATTTCAAATTTGAGTTTCACAATCGTATACCGATTTCTAGAGGGTTAGGAAGTTCTTCGGCGGTGATTGTTGCAGCATTGAGTGCAGCTTACACTATGGCAGATAAAAAGTACAATAAAAGAGAGATTTTAAATCAGGCTTTGCGTTATGAACATCATCCAGATAACATCACACCAGCAGTAATGGGTGGTTTTAATGTTGCATGTGTAGAAGGTGATAGGGTGTATAGTAAAAAAAGACGTATGCCAGACTATTTGAGGGCAGTAGTTGTTGTACCTAACCGTACGACCTCCACAGCGAAATCGCGAACTGTTCTACCTAAAATGTATAAAAAAGAAGAAACAGTCTATTCACTTTCGCGATCCTCATATATGACCGCCCTTTTCATGACAGAATCTTGGGATTTGTTACGTATTGCTTCTAAAGATAAATTACATCAGGCAAGACGTATGAAAATGATTCCTGAACTTTTTGATGTACAAAAAATGGCGCTTAAAAATGGTGCACTGATGAGTACACTTTCAGGTTCAGGTTCTACATTTTTTAATTTGGCATATGATAAAGATGCAGATAAAATAGCAAAAGCTTTACAGTCTAGATTTCCCCAATTTAGAGTATTTACTTTGGCTTTAGATAATATAGGTGCCATTACTAGGAGTTAGGCTATAAGCTTAATCTCTTTTTAGGTATAATACACATGAAAAAATCACAGCCAATACGTATGTGCATCACTTGCAGAAATAGACACCCTCAAAACACTTTGATTCGGTTAAGACTATCAGCTAAAGAAGTTGTAGCATATGATGGTACAGGACGAAGTTTTTATCTTTGTAATGACTGTGTAAATAATGAAAAAAAAATAAAAGGCTTAACGAAACGTTTCAAACAAGAAAAGGAATGTTTTCTTAAGCTTTTAAAGGAGTTAATGAATAATGGATAAAGTTAAAATCCAAGAAATAGCAGATGAAGCAGGACTCTCCAATGGAGACTTGTTAGAAAAAGCTAAAGAGTTAGGCTTTGATGTCAAAGCAGCCAATAGTACAATTAATTTGGACGATGCTGGTGTACTTGTTGACTATGCAATTTCTGGTACATTACCAAAAGGTTTTAAAAAACCTGGTACAAAATCAAAAATCACAGTGGTTAAAAAGAAGCCTGAAATCACAACTGAAGTTAAATCAGAAGTAGTTGATACGGAAGAAAAAGTAGTAGAAACAGAAAAGCCAGAAGTAGTCGATACTGTAGAAGTCGATACCTCTGTAGAAGAAGAATCTGAAGATAAAGCAGATGCGGCTATAGAAAAGCCAGTAGAAAAACCTCTCCTAAAAGAAGTGAAAAAGCGTAAAGGTATTTCAATAGCCAGTAAAAAGGTAGAGACAGAATCTAAAGATACTGATAAGTCTGGGGAAGAAAAACCAAAGAGAAGAGTTCTGTCGAGATCAGGTATTAAAATAGTAAGAAAAGCAAAGCCCGCACCAGTGAGGGCAGGAACTAAAATCTCTTTTGGAAACTCTAATGCTGAACCATATATTTCTAAGAAAAAACCTAAAAAAGTAGCACATGCTAAAGAAAGTGGTACTAAAATTGATATTTTTAATCACGATAGTATGTCAGGAGATATAGATAGTGGATTTGGCGGAGAAGAAGTAGTACTTTTGGATTTTTCAGATAAAAACATCTACGAAGACATGATACGTCAAGAGCAAAAACGTAAAGAAGAAATGAAAAAGCGTGAAGCTAAAAATGGTGGCCCAATTAGAGGCAAATCACCATTTAGACCACAGCAAAGACGTTCTTTAAAGCGTGGTGGAAAACGTAAAAAATATGTAAAAGAAGAGAACACTGAAGTAATAACATCTGTTGAGATACCTGAAAATGTAAGAGTATATGAATTTGCAGAAAAGGTCAATCGTTCTATAGGTGAAGTGATAGGGGTACTGTTCGCTCTGGGTATGATGGTGACCAAAAATGATTTTCTTTCAAAAGATGAAATAGAAATTCTCGCAGAGGAATTCGAAGTAGAAGTGACAACTGTAAATCCTCTTGATGAACTTGATTACTCAGATGCATACGATGCTGTAGAAGATACAAATGCAAGTGAAAGACCACCTGTAATTACTATTATGGGTCATGTTGATCATGGTAAAACATCGTTGCTTGATAAAATCCGTTCAGCAAAAGTAGCAGATAGAGAAGCGGGGGGAATTACCCAACATGTGGGGGCATATCAAGTAGAAAAAAATGGTAAGAAAATTACTTTTGTAGATACTCCAGGGCATGAAGCTTTTACTGCAATGAGAGCACGTGGTGCACAAGCAACAGATATTGTTATTATTGTAGTGGCCGCAGATGATGGGGTGATGCCTCAAACAAAAGAAGCCATTGCGCATACTAAAGCAGCAGGCGTTCCTATGATTATAGCTGTGAATAAAATGGATAAAGAATCAGCGAATCCTGATAATGTGAAATCCCAATTGGCAGAGATAGGTGTACTTTCAGTGGATTGGGGTGGAGAATATGAATTTGTACCTGTTTCTGCACACTCAGGATTAGGGATTGATGACTTACTTGAGACTATTCTTCTTACAGCAGAAATGATAGAACTGAAAGCTGATCCTTCAAGAGATGCAAAAGCAGTTGTTGTTGAAGCTTCTTTAGAAAAAGGTTTTGGACCAGTTGCAAATGTTATTATTCAAAATGGTACTCTTAGAGTAGGGGACAATGTTATTGTTGGCAAAACATATGGTCGTATTAAAGCGATTAAACTTGATGATGGTTCAAGTGTAAAAGAGATAGGTCCGTCAACACCAGCAGCTATTGTTGGACTTAATGAAGTGCCAGGTGCAGGTGAAGAATTGATTGTGATGGGCACAGATAAAGAAGTGCGTGAGTTAGCAGAAAAAAGAGCAGAGTTTGAAAGGGCTAAAGTACTTTCAAAGAGTACAAAAGCCACACTTGATGATTTGTCTGCACTTATTGCAGAGGGGCAGCTTAAGTCACTTCC
>DQVJ01000307.1 GCA_015661795.1 Sulfurovum sp. | reverse complement strand
TCTGATGCACCAGCACCTATGTCACCTCTGGCTCTAAATGACCAGTTATCATTAAGGGGCGTTGTCCATCTTGCACCTACAAATCCATCTACCCAACCTTCTGCACGGCTTTTGCTCTTATCTATAGTATTTCCAACTTTTATAGCAACATCATAATCAAAATCCCACCATCTAAATCCTACAAAATAGTCTATATATCCATTCTCTAAACTATTTCTATTGAGTATCGCACCTTCTAATACACCTTGAAAAATTCCTACATAAGTATTGGCGTGGATACCCACAATAGAGACATCATCACTTTTTCCTAAATTCATAAAACCATAATCTAGCCAATACCCCCAGCCACTCTTATGATGTGCTTCCAATCGTGCCATAGCTCCCAATTTAAGATTAGGTATTGTATCGTCAAGAAAGCTTATAGAAACATCTCCAGCAAGATTTCCAAGTGCTGTTTTCCCATCAATATCAGACGTAAACATATATACTTCAAGTTCATAATCCCATGCTTTATGTACGATAGGTATTTCACTTGTTATCACATCTTCTTTAACTTTGGAGGAGATGTCTCCTCCAGCAAGTAGTAAGTTTGGTACAATGGTCAATGTTAACAGTATATGCTTTAGTCTCATTGTTTCTCTTTTAGAACTTTAAGTTTTTGAGTCGCAGAAGTCATTTTTTCCATGATTTGACTTAAATTATATGTTGCTACTTTTTGACGAGGAGGAAACTCTTGAAAAGTAGAAATGAATTTTATCACTGCACTATTTGAATAATTAAATAGATATACCCGGTCAAATAACCAATCTAGATATGTATTCGATGTAAGTGCTGCTCTTTCGTATGGATCTCTACGTAAGTTTGTTAGAAGAGGAATTCTAAGTTCAGTAAATGGCTCCATCCATATTCTAAATGTTGTCTCAGTTTTTTGCTCTAAAAATGTCGTTTTCCAATCATTCACCCGAACTGCTGCAATATCACCATCATCTGTAATATAAAAAACTTCATTACGAGGAGATTTTTCAGATTTACCTGTTAAGTATGGTAAAAAGTTATATCCATCAAGGTGTACTTTGTAGTCACGGTTTATAGCTTTTACACCACCTTTTTTCAAGTCATCTTTGACCGTTGTATTACCCGCAGCTGCTAAAAATGTAGGTAACCAGTCCATATGGTGCATAATTACATTTGATATTTGACCTGGCTTAATATGTCCTGGCCACTTAACCATAGCTGGCACTCTCCAACCACCTTCCCAATTAGTATTTTTTTCCCCTCTAAATGGTGTCATTCCGGAATCTGGCCATGTGTTTATGTGAGGCCCATTATCAGTAGAATAAAGCACGATTGTATTATCAGTTACATTTAAATCATCCAATGCTTTAAGAAGTTTTCCTACATGCATATCATGCTCTACCATACCATCAGAGTACTCGTCTTGTCCCGAAATACCACGCAGCTCTTTTTTTACATGTGTTCGGACATGCATACGTGTACCATTCCACCATACAAAAAATGGTTTTTTAGCTGCAACTTGTCGGGTCATAAAATCTATAGATGCGGCTACTGTTTCGTCATCTATTGTCTCCATACGTTTTTTCGTTAAAGGTCCCGTATCTTCTATCTTCCCGTCTGCAAGAGAGTGAATAATCCCACGAGGACCAAATTTTTCTCTAAATTTTGGATCTTTAGGATAATCTTCATGCTCAGGTTCTTCTTCTGCATTAAGGTGGTAGAGATTTCCGAAAAATTCATCAAAACCATTGTTAGTTGGAAGCATTTCATCTCTGTCTCCTAAATGATTTTTACCAAACTGTCCTGTGGCATATCCTTGTGCTTTCAGTAGCCCTGCTATAGTAGGATCCTCTATTCGCATACCACCTTCAGCTCCAGGCACTCCTACTTTAGAGAGTCCTGTTCTCAGAGCTGATTGCCCCATGATAAATGTAGCACGTCCTGCTGTACATGACTGTTCACCGTAATAGTCAGTGAATATCATACCATCTTTTGCAATACTATCTATATTTGGTGTCTGGTACCCCATCACACCAAGTGAATATCGACTTATATTGGATTGACCAATATCATCACCCCAAATTACTAGAATATTTGGTTTTGATTCTGCTAAAAGTTGTGTAGGAACTGCCAATGAGGCAACACCTAAACCCAAAGCTAACAAAATTTTTGAACTTGTTTTTTTCATTTCTTTGTCCTTTTAAAATATGATACTCATCATTATCGTACAATATTTTCTTTTAATTTTCCCCTAATCTTGAAAAAAATATCTTTAACCTTTATCTGATCTGGCTACACTTATTCAGACAAAGAATGCAAAGGATTCTTAGTTAAAATAAAAAATAATAAGTGAGAAAAAGATGCGAAACAATAAATACACAAAAGAATTTAAAGATTCAACAGTACAACTTGCAATGAATAGTGATGAGTCCATGGTAAAGCTATCCGAAGATCTAGGAGTAGAACTTATGTCTACATTTGCACCATCACCTGCAGACCAGATATGGTTAAAAAGTGCTCCATATGTCCATGGTCCATCTTGTTTCAGTGCCAATCCAGTAGGTCCTGCACCCAAAGTATTTGACATTCAGGTATTTCCTGACTGTGTCATTCCCTGCTGCAACAATGTCCCAAGTAAATCTGTTAAACATGCCATTTTATATCTTTTTTCAGTATCTTG
>DQVJ01000130.1 GCA_015661795.1 Sulfurovum sp. | reverse complement strand
TTAAAGACGATGACTAAACCGTCATCATTGGAAAATTCATTTCTAAACTTGTCATAGTCCGTAAGTGTTTGAGAATCTTTTTCAAACCATATACGATAGGAGCCGTCTATCTCTAGATTCTTGAGGCTTGAGGCTAAAATGATGACTATCAAAGGTATTAATAAAGTAATAACCCATCGAAATCTATATAAAAAATCTATATATTTTTTCATTAATTTTCCTCTATAAATTGTTTTAAATCTTCTATATAACTCTCAAATGCCTCACGTCCCTTAGATGCTATCTTAACTATGGTTTTAGGGCGTTTTCCTTCAAAGGTCTTTTCTATACTAATGTACTCTTCTTTTTCAAGTTTTGATAAATGTGATGAGAGATTACCGTCTGTCACATCTAAAGCTTCTTTCAAAGCTTTAAAAGGGAGCTCTTTGTTAGAAATGAGCATTGATACCAGTTTTGAGCGTATACTCTGATGTAAGATTGGGTCAAATAGCATATAATGACCTTATTTTCCTTCTTTTAACTGCCACCAAGCAACAACAGCTGGCATAATAGCCAAACCAATAACCATAAATATTTGTATGACATATAAATAATCATAGGTCTTACCCACTAATGCATCATTTATAAAACCTATAGCTAAAAGCAATATGGATGCAAACATGTTAAAAGTAGCCATTTGAGTAAAACGTCCAATATTTAGTACAAACCCCACAGTATAATAAACAAGAGAAATAAGAAAAAGCCAAGAGAGAAAGATGGGTACATACAGTTTATAACTTGCTAATACGGCAGAAAAAACTATCAGAAACAATGCCACCATTAAGAAGCTCTTCATAATGAATTGTTGACGTAAAGTGCATTCTTGAATATTATAGCTTTCATTGACTTTTTTAGTCAATATCATCTCTGTAACAAAACCAACTAGTATTAAAAAAGATACAACTATCGTACCTTTTAAGATATTAGATTCATATAAAGGCACTGTTGTAAATATCAATATAATTGATATAAGAGACCACACATAAGTGGCTCTATAGTTATAAGGGAAAAAGGTTTGTTTATCTATAAGATGCGCTTTTATATCATTAATCTGACGAATAGCTTCTTCTTTTTTTAACGTTTTATCTATTTGCATACTAATCCTCAAAGTACTTTGTATTACAAAGTATATAAAAAACAAGCTTCTTTTCTCTTTAAAATAAATGTACACAATTCACGTAAAAAAGATTTTTACAGAAAATCACTCTTCTTTCCTTTAATGTAAATTGTAACACTATACTAGTGCGGTAAGACTTGAAATAGGTATACTTAATATATTTTATAAATGATTTTGATGTTCGAAGGAATTCATATTTTTCATTACGCCAATATTCAGCTTACCACCATCTTTTGGGTGCTTCATCTCTTCTATGATTTTTTCATCCATTGCAATGAGTGCTTTCATGAAATCTTTACTAAGTTGTAAGGTATCGGTAGAAACTTTTTTCTCCACATGTGACCATAAAAAGTGCCGAGAGTATTAAGATGATTTTTATTATGCTATCCCCCTAGTTACTAACATAGTTATATGTACCTGTAGAAGAAACTTTACATTGACCACTACCACCAAACATCGCTGCCATTTCAGCAGGAAGTTGCATACTAACATTGGATGAGATATTCATCTTAGTATCTGACACAACGCGAACACTCAAAATGATGTTGACACTCATGCCATCTTCACCTTGGTTCATCACAGCTTTCCATTTGTTTGTACCTGTTTTTTCCCATTTGAGGTGTCCAGACTCTTCAAAAAGAGAACGCGGATGAAAAGGTTTTTCAAACGTTACATTCTTTGACATCTCTTTAATGCCTTGCTTGTCTAACATAGACTTGACTATAGAGGGACATCCTGTCACTTTGTTAGAAGTCATCTTTGATTTCCATAGCCCGTCTTTAGGATTGATATCTGCCAGTGCTATAGTGCTTACAAGTGCCAGTATCGTTATAAGTGTTACTATTTTATGTTTCATTTTTTCTTTGCCTTTTTTATTTCATATATTATATTACCATTTTCTAAGCTAAATCTTGATAGTCACATTCCCCTTTTTATGCCCCATATCGACATATCTATGAGCTTCTACCATCTCTTCTAAGGGGTATGTTCTATCTATGACAGATTTTAACTGTCCTGCTTCTATAATTGCTTTGAGATATTCTAAATCTTTTACTTTTAACTTTAAAGCATCTGTGGCTCTTAGAACATTTAAATAGATTCCCTGTTTTGTAAGTGATTTTTTGCATTGTGCGTGTGTGAGTTTTCCTACAGCATCCAAGATGATGTCATAATGTTCACCATTTGTTGTAAAATCCTCTTGCTTGTAGTCGATGACACTCTTGGTACCTAAAGACTTTACCATCTCTACATTAACTGTACTACAAACCCCTGTTACTTTTGCTCCAAAATACTTGGCAAGTTGCACAGCGTATGTACCTACACTACCAGAAGCACCATAGATAAGTATTTTGTGACCTTCTTTAATCTCTGCTTTTTTTAGGATATACAGTGCAGTGAGTCCTCCATTTGTAACGGGTGCGGCTTCATGAAAATTCATATTATTTGGTTTCTTGGAGAGGATATCATTTTCTTCTAAGCAAATATACTCAGCATATGTGCCAAACTTCATCTCACTCGATCCAAATACCTCATCTCCTACTTTAAAGCGTGTAGCGTCTTTACCTACTGCTTCTACCACCCCTGCCAAATCCATACCAAGTATTTTTCGTCTAGGACCCCAAAATCCAATCATTATCCTCATCATAGGTTTGACTATCAAGTCAAGCATACCCATACCAGGTTTAAATCCTCGTATTTTGGTATCTCCTATGTGTACTGTAGTTGCGTGTATTTTTATAAGTAGCTCATTGTTTTTATGGCTAGGTTTTCGAACCTCTTGGAGTTGTAGTACTTCGGGTTCTCCATATTTGGTACAAATAATTGCTCTCATGCTTGTCCTTTCCACTTAAAAGCATACCATATTATAAACATTAAGTATATTACCTCTACCGAGGCAAAAAATTTATAATGATTACGTCCGAGAACCTACAATAATATTAAGTATAGCATTGTCTTTATATGCTAAAACCCTTGAGAAATAGATTATAAGTATCTCTAGAAATATAGTAAGAAGGTGAAGCTTATCTAAGACCCTCATCAAACTTACTATCAAGCGAAAATTTAAACTCTATCTTATCTTTAAGGAAACCTATTTTTTCTTCTGGCAAGATATTTACAAAGGCTATTTTTTTACCTAATCTTTTTTTCATACGTTCTTTAAGCTTGTGAATTACAAGTACCTCATCTACCAATATGTTTTTAATCTCTGGACTATTGGCTACAAATATCTTACCTTCAGTGTATGGCAATAATTTTTCTCTACTTAACCCTCTGTTGGAAGCCACAGAATCTATGAAATTGTTATAGGTTGGTGTGAGAAGTTGTTTTTTGAGATAGACTTTCTCTTTGTCACCTACTTTTTTAAAGAGACTAATAGGCTTTTTATACTCACCTGAACTCAAATCGTCTTCTTCTACGCCTATTTTATCTGCAAGTTTACCTATACTGTAGTGCGGAAGTATGACACCTATGGAACCTACCATTGCATTTTTGTTAGCGATAAGTGGCTTGATAGCTGAAGCGATGTAGTACCCTCCACTGGCTGCAACTGACTGCACATACATCGTAACATTTTTCTCTTTTTTGTAGTCTTTTAGGTACTCACTTAACTCCTCTGAAGCTGTAGGTGAGCCACCCGGTGAGTTCATGATGAACAGTACTTCATTGTAGTCTTTGTCTTCTTTTACCTTGTCCATACTCTCCATCACATCGTTTACAAACTTTTGTGTGACAGGTTGGTTAAAGTCTACAACCGCAACCTTTTGTCCCAGTGGGACAGGCTC
>DQVJ01000300.1 GCA_015661795.1 Sulfurovum sp. | reverse complement strand
GGTTTTGAAGGTGGTCTACGAAGAAACCCTGCCATTTCTGTACTTGATAAAAGAGGTCTTACCGTCAATATTGACATTGCAGTGCAATATCGCCTTAAAGCGGAGTCAGCTCCTGCAACCATTGAAAAATGGGGTTCGAGTTGGGAAGAAAAAATTATAAATTCAAAAGTTAGGGAAGTCGTACGTGATGTGGTTGGGCAATATACAGCCGAACAACTACCTGAAATGCGTAATGAAATTGCATCAGCCATAGAAACAAAAGTCAAAGCGAGTGTAGATGAACTCCCTAATCAGCCAGTGGTACTGACATCTGTTGAACTTAGAACCATTAACCTTCCTCCAAAGATTAAAGATCAAATTGAAAGAGTGCAAATAGCGAAACAAGAAGTAACCATTGCAGAACAAGAAAAAGAGAAAGCAAAACAGCAAGCACAAAGAGCTGCTGAAGTTGCAAAAGGTGAGGCGGAAAGAAACCGTATTGAAGCACAAGGTGAGGCAGACAAAATTCGTATAGAAGCGCAAGAGCAAGCCAAAGCCAATATGCTTATCTCAAGTTCATTGACAGCAGAACTTCTCCAACTTGAGCAAATCAAGACCCAAGGAAAATTCAATGAAGCGCTTAAAGTGAATAGAGATGCACAGATCTTTCTTACCCCTGGTGGTGCAGTACCTAACATCTGGGTAGATTCCAAAGGAAGAGGACAAAAAGCTGCAACAATCACTGCAGAACAATAACACAGCCTTCAATATTTCAATATCATCCTTTGGGTCTAACCCATGGATGTATACCTATTCTATACACTCCCAACTCAGATTAGCCTATCAAGTTGAGAGTAAAAAAATCCAAACAATGGAGTAAATGATGACCATAAACTGGAAGAAAAACCCACTTATCCCTGCAATAGCTCAAGACAATGAAACTTCTGAAGTACTGATGTTGGCTTATATGAATGAAGAGGCTTATAGACTTACGCTCTCTACAGGATTTGCCCATTATTTCAGCCGTAGCAAACAACGTATATGGAAAAAAGGTGAAAGTTCCTCGCATACACAAGAAGTACAAGATATACTCCTAGACTGCGATGCTGATACTATCATACTCAAAATAAAACAAAATGGTGTGGCATGTCACACGGGGACTAAAAGTTGTTTTTTCACCTCTGTACTGAAAGATAAAATCATCTTGGAAAAAGAAATAGATACAGAGACTATCTATGGTGTAGTAGATACACTCTATCATACGATACTTGAACGTAAAAATGCTCCTAAAGAACAAAAATCATGGACAAAAAAACTGCTTGATGATAAAAGTCTTATGCTTAGTAAAATCCGTGAAGAGGCAGATGAAGTATGTACTGCTATCAACGAGGAAAGTGATGAGCAAGTCATTTATGAATCTGCTGACTTGCTCTACCATACCTTAGTGGGGCTAGGGTACCGGGATATCTCTCCAGACAGAGTCAAACAAGAACTCGCTAGAAGGTTTGGGATGTCTGGAATAGTGGAAAAAGAGGGAAGGAAAAAATAATACTTTCCTCTCTAAATTAAATCATTAGTGTAAATCTAGCAGCCACCTGCACAACCTGGACTCTCTGCATTACCCCCTGCAAAATACTTTCCATCAAAACTTACAAGTGAATAATTTCGCTCTGTACCCAGAGATTCTTTTAATCCCTCGATAGACAAAAAACCAAGTGAATCTGCACCCATATTGGCTGCTATCTCTTCAGGTGTATATTTGGTTGAAATCAACTCATCTTTTGTTGGGGTGTCTATCCCATAGCGACAAGGAAACTTTATTTCAGGGGCTGCAATACGCATATGCACCTCTTTGGCACCAGCATCTTTAAGCATACGCACTATCTGCTTGGAGGTTGTTCCTCGTACTAAGGAGTCATCAATAATCGCAACACTTTTACCTTCTATCAAATGTCTAATGGGAGAAAGTTTGAGTTTTACTTTTAAATCACGAATCTCTTGCGTTGGCTCAATAAATGTACGTCCAACATAGTGGTTACGTACAATTCCCATTTCAAATGGTACTCCTAAACCCTCGGCATAACCACGAGCTGCTGCTACACCAGAGTCTGGTACAGGTAACACTAGATCAATCTTCGCTGGTGTCTCTTGGGCAAGCCTTTTACCCATTTTTAACCGCATTTCATAGACATTCTTACCATCAATGATACTATCTGGTCGTGCAAAATAAATATATTCAAAGGCACAGGGATGAAAGTCAACGTTGTCAAATACCATTTGAGATTGTGGCTCTTTCCCTTCTTCAAAAATAAGCATCTCACCAGGTTCTACATCTCGTATGTATTCAGCACCAACAAGTTCAAAAGCACAGGTCTCAGAGGCAACAATATATCCACCTTCTTTGAGTTTTCCCAAACTCAATGGACGAATACCAAATCTATCACGGATGACAAACATTTTTTTACGACTTTGAATTGCCAAGCAGTATGCACCTTCAATCTTACTCAGCATATCTTTAATACGATCTTCCAAAGCATCTTTGTCAGATTTTGCTATCAGATGTATAATATTTTCTGTATCCATATCAGTTTGGAAAATGGCTCCTTTATCAATTAGTGCCTGACGTACTTCAAGTTTATTAATCAAGTTTCCATTGTGCACAACGGAGATTTCTCCTAATTTATATTTTGCAAATACTGGTTGTGCATCACCTGCGGACTCCGACCCTGCGGTTGAGTAACGGTTATGCCCTACCGCACACGAACCTTCAAGTTTGTCTAGTGTCTCTTGTGAAAAAACATCTGCAACCATACCTCTTTTTTTATATATAGCAATTTTTTCTCCATTTGCCACAGAAATACCAGTGGCTTCTTGACCACGATGTTGCATAGAAAAAAGAGAATAATATGCTACAGTTGAAGCTTTTTTTGCACCAAATACACCGACTATTGCACACATTTTATATTCCTAAACAGTCATTAATCGAGTATAACCCACTCTCTTGGTTGACCAACCACTTTGCTGCTCTAATAGCACCTTTTGAAAATGTTTCCCGTGATGTTGCTGTATGGTTTAACTCTAAAAACTCACCATCATTATAAAAACCCACTGTATGGCGTCCTACGATGTCACCGCCACGAAGTGCCATGACAGCTATCTCATCTTTGGTTCTAGCACCTATTTGACCATCTCTACCACTGACACGTACCGCATCCAAATCCAAGCCACGACCTTTGGCCGCAAACTCGCCCAAAGTAAGTGCTGTACCACTTGGTGCATCCACTTTATGTTTATGATGCTGTTCGACAATTTCTATATCAAAATCTTGAAGTGTAGCTGATACTTTTTCCACCAATTGTTTTAAAAGTGCAATACCCGCTGACATGTTTGAAGAATACAGTACAGGCATTTCCTGAGAAGCTTCTGTTAAAAGGTTTTGCTGGTGTGTAGTAAATCCTGTTGTTGCTATCACAAGTGCCGTAGGATTTTTTAAAGCTTCTTCACACAGTTCTTCAGTTGCAGCTGGTGCAGAAAAGTCTATCACCACGTCACATACTTCGAGCAAAGCTTTCATACTGTTTGTAATCAATACATCTTCTGGTACAGATATCTTAAGTTCATCAAAGACATGTAAAGCACTAAGTGTGAAATCCTCATTCTCTAAAACATTATTAATAAGGTGTTCACCCATTCTTCCTGTACTACCTACAATTCCTACTTTTATCATTATTGTTGCTCCTGAATATATGAAATAACTTGTAATGCCGCTATCGACCCATCTCCTGCTGCTGAGACTACTTGCTTTGGCGCATCTATACGTAAATCTCCTGCAACAAACAAGCCCTCTACTGAGGTATGCATCTTTAAATCTACTATCACTTGTTCCAAATCACTCATTTTACAAATAAAATTACCTTGCTCATCTTTAAGGACATCATTTTTTATATCTTGACCTACAAAGACAAAAAGTCCTGTATTATCCATATGTGTAATTTCATCTGTTTTTAAATTACGTATATCTACACCTGTTAAACCCATAGCATCACCCACAGCTCTTTCAATGACAGAATCAGTGATAAAATGGATGTTCTCTTTTCTGATAGCTCTATCGAGTGTAGGAGGCGCTGCTCTAAACGCATCTCTTCTATGTACCACATATACATCCGAACAAATATTTGAAAGGAAAAAAGCTTCTTCCAATGCAGTATCACCACCACCTAAGACAGTGACTGGTTTATCTTTATAAAAAAATCCATCACATGTAGCACATGTACTCACGCCTCTACCAAAAAACTCATCTTCACCCTTAAAGCCAGCACGTCTTGGCACTGCACCTGTACAAACTATCGTCGTCTTTGCCTCAACTGACTCTCCACCTTCGAGTGTAATAGTAAAATACTCACCTGTTTTTTGTACGGATTCTACTTTTTTCATCTCATGCTTTAAGCCAAAATGAAAACACTGTTTCTGCCATGTATCCATGAAGTCTAAACCTGTTTTAGTACTATCAAAAAACCCAGGATAGTTCTCTATCTCTGAACTTTTTGTGATTTGTCCACCAGGCACTCCCATTTCAAACATCGTAACATTCTGAAGTCCACCACGAGTGGTGTAGAGTCCTGCTGTAAGTCCTGCAGGACCTCCACCGATAATCGCACAATCCAACATCAACCATTCCTTAAAAAATAAATTTTTAATCAAATAGTACTTATTATACAGTGAAAATACTTGGTTAAAAATTTTATGTGATTGTATCTAAATAAAAGTGTAAAAGAGGTGTAGTAAAGAGGAGGAAGCCCCTCTTTTAAATAAACTGTTTAGAGTAGTCCGTTAATTTTTTCTGCAAATGCATCTTTTGAAGCTGCACCAACCATCTGATCTACCATCTCACCATCTTTAAAGAAAAGAATAGCAGGGATTGATCTGATACCATATTTTGTAGCAATCTCTTGTTGTTCATCTGTATTAACCTTACAGATAGTTGCTTTTCCATCAAAATCTTCAGCCAATTCTTCAATCACTGGAGCAATCATTCTACAAGGTCCACACCATGGAGCCCAAAAGTCTACCATTGTTACACCTTCTGCGATTGTTGCATCAAAATTTTCTTGTGTTAAATCTACATATTTTGCCATATTTATTCCTTTTTAAATGTTTATTTCTACATTATACAATAAATTCTATAATAGAATTATTGTTACAACTTATCTTTTTTATTTTATCAACTATTTTATGTTTAAAAACATAAAATGCTACATTTATTATCTATCTTTACTGTGTAATGCTATCTCGGGATAGGCAGAAGACCGTGTATTAGCAATGGTTTGATTATTACAGCCTTTGACAGTATAGACAAAAGATATTTTGGGTGCATCTGTACTGTTTTTATTGGCACGGTGCAAAAGTTTACAGTGGAACAATACAACATCGCCTTTTTCAAGAGGGTAACACACTTTTGTCTCAATAATATTTTGGTTGACTGCATATGCCTCTGAAAAATACTCTTTATCATCAAACTGAGATGCTTCAAATGTCATTTTATGGCTTCCTGGAATAAATTCCAATACACCATTTTTATCATTTTCTGTGTCCAATGCTAACCATACACTTACCAAATTGTCATTTTCAAAATTCCAATAACGGAAATCCTGATGCCAAGATGTCACGGTAGATGTGTGTGGCATTTTGGTCATAATAGAATTGTGATGTGCAATGGTAATAGTAGGGTCTTCTCCCAACAGTTGCTTTAAAATCGGACGTATTGTTTCATTTTCCATCCACTGTTTAAATACAATGTCTCGATGATACACCTGTCTGAGTCGTCTTACTGTTAAACGTTCTTCTTTTTGCTCACTTTTTGCATCTGAAATCTGTTTTCTTTCTTCTTTATTTTTACCAAAATATTCATACTCTGTTTCAATAGGAGGGATTTTATGTTTAAGATGTACAAGGGCAATGTCTTTAATCATGTTACATAGGTGGGTATCTGCAAATTGTGACAATACAAGAAAGCCATTTATTTTAAATTGTTCTATTTGTGTCTCGGTAAGTTTCATCTAGCCATCTTTGAAAAAATATTGTCAAAGATTATAGCGTAACATTCTCTATAAATTCTACCTCATCCCCACGAACAATCAATGCATCAATGGAAAATGCCATATTAATTCTTTTGTTTTTCATATAGTAGTGCGCAGAATGAATCACTTTACGCAACTTTGCAGGTGTGATGTTATAGACAGGATCAAAATTTGCACGTCCAGACTTCACTTCTATAAAATGTAATGTCTCTTCGTACTGTGCGATGATGTCTATCTCCCCTAGTTTTCTTGCAAAGTAATTACGTTCAAGAATCATATACCCTTCTTGCTCCAAGAAGCGTGCAGCCAGGGTTTCACTTTTATCACCAAAAATTTTGGGAAGTTGTCTCATCACTACTCCTTTATTGTTGTCATTATAGAGCCTAGAATAAGAAGGTTGTTAAAATATGTCAAATTGTCAATATTTTCTATGCATTTGTAAGAAAATAAGAGTAAATATGTCCTAATTATTTTTAAACTTAAAGTTTATTTAAGTATCTCTAGCTATTATCAGACAAAATTATATCTAAAGGATTACAATGGCAACAATAAATATAGCCCAAGAATGTGGATGTTTCAAAAAAAGTGAACTAGTAAACAATGTCTCATTTGACAACAAAGATGATGCAATGATAAAAGCACAAAGTATCGTAAAGCATATGAATGAAGAATTCTGTGGTAAACATGGTTTTGAGCTTAGTGAAAATGGTGATGATTTTGCCATCGCTATGAAAGCACCTCAGCAAGCGCAGGCTTCAGGTGGATGCTGTGGTGGTGGGCACTGTAGTTAACTAGAACCTAAAACGAACAAAGTTCATCTTTGCTTCGCTCACACTGAGTTTTCTTCAGCAGAAAGCTCACGTGACTAATCACGTAAAATAGCTCAAAGAAGCAATCCAAAAGTCAATCTATTATTTAAAATTTCCAAACACCAACGGTGCTTTCAAATCTAACTTTTTCACTTCAGCCATCACGGCCTGTAGATCATCTATCTTCTTTCCAGATACTCGTACTTCATCCCCTTGTATAGATGGAGTTACTTTTACTTTCATTGCCTTGATGGCTTTGACTATTTGTTTGGCCTCATCTTTATCTATGGTGTCTACTATACGGTAAATCACTTTGGTGTTACCACCAGATATGCCCTCGGTTTTTACTTCTTCTAGTGACTTCCCAGCAATGTTACGTTTGATAAGTTTAGAAATAAGTATGTCTTTGAGTGCGTCTATCTTAGAGTCTGTGGATGAGCTAAGAGAAAGTGTTTTCCCTGCTTCGTTTAAGTTTATCTCCGCTTTCACACCCTTAAAGTCAAAGCGTGTCGCTACCTCTTTTTCTGCCATAATCACTGCATTTTTCATTTCCATCATGTCTAGTTTTGCTGTGATATCGAAATAGTGGTCTTTTGCCATTTTTTATCCTTTATTTTAAATATACATCAAGCTCTTCTAAATGATTAATTGATCAATACAAAAATAATTATTTCTCTATCCTCATCATAGCAATCTCTCCACGTACCACATCAAGTTTACCAAGAGCTGTAATAGCCTCTTGCATTTCACTCTCTTTACATCTGTGGGTTGTGAAAAGAAGTTTTGCTATTTTTTCATCTTTTGTTGGTTTTTGTAACATGGTTTCTATCGAAATACCAAACTCACCCAGTGAAGAAGTAATGGTTGCAAGTACACCGCTTTGATCATCTACTTCTAATCTAAGATAATACTGAGTGACTATCTCCTCTTTAGGAAGAAGTTTAAGTCCAGACTCTAAACCTTTTTTGTATCCAAGCATCGGTCCTTGGTTACCACGTACGATGTCTACGATGTCAGAGATGACAGCTGAGGCTGTGGCATCACCTCCAGCTCCTGGACCGTAGTACATTGTCTCACCTACTCGGTCACCTATAACAGTAACTGCATTCATCACACCATCTACTTTGGCTATCATGCTATCAGCTGGTATCATAGTAGCATGCACTCTAAGTTCAACACCATTACCTACTTTTTTAGCGATACCTAGTGATTTTATCTCATAGCCAAACTCTTTGGCGAAGTCTACATCTGTACTTGTAATATTTTCTATACCTTCTATGAGAATGTCTTCTGGTTTTGCGTCTATTCCATACGCAATACTTGCCAATATAAGAAGTTTATGTGAAGCATCAAACCCACCTACATCAAAAGTAGGATCTGCTTCTGCATAACCTAGTTCTTGGGCTTCTTTCAGTATCTCGTCATACTGTGCTCCTTCATTTATCATCTTAGTGAGCATGTAGTTACAAGTACCATTCATAATACCCTGCATGGAGTCTATATGGTTTGCTGAAAGTCCTGTACGTAAAGCTCCGATGATAGGGATACCCCCAGCGGTACTTGCTTCATACATCAACGGAAGGGTACCTGCTATTTCTTGGAGTTCATACCGATGGTATGCCAAAAGTGCTTTATTGGCTGTGACGACCGCTTTTCCATTTTCTAGCGCTTGTTTCACCAAGGTATAAGGCTCGTCTACCCCGCCCATAAGCTCGACTACGATATCTATCTCTGGGTCATTTACCACATCTTGTGGATTGTCAGAAAGTTTGATGCTTACACCTCTGTCTTTAGAGAGGTTTTTAACCACACCAGACTTAACCACTATTTTTTTACCCGCACGCGCTTCAATGATATCTGCATTGGCTTCTAAAATATTTGCTACACTGGCACCTACTGTACCAATACCTAGTATACCTATCTTAACCATTATTTTGTGCCTCTAATTCTTTTAAAAATTTCTTAATATTTTTTGCAGCCTGTCTGATGCGCTTTTCATTTTCAATGAGGGCTATACGGACATATTCATCACCATATTTACCAAACCCTATACCAGGACTTACTGCTACGCCAGCTTGAATGAGTAACTGTTTTGCAAATTCCAAAGACCCCATGTCTCGTGCAACTTCAGGGATCTTTGCCCAGATAAACATGGAAGCATTTGGTTTTGCCAATGGCCATCCTGCATTGCCAAATGCATCTATCATGACGTCACGTCTTTTTTGGTATCGTGGGATGATTTGTTCATCAGGGATATATCCATGTTCATCAAGTGCTACTGTTGC